>CAZPUU010000122.1:0-1503 GCA_964589835.1 uncultured Gammaproteobacteria bacterium | reverse complement strand
ATATCTTTATCACTTTTTTCTACCATTCTTCCAGGTTGAGGTGTAAAAGTAAAAATTGGAAATAAGACAAATTATAAGAAGTATGAGAGGAAAAGGTCAGGCAAGAATTACGTGGCTCTTATCCGCTTCATTTCAACTTTCCAGAATAAGATAAATGCGAGAAGCACTACAAAGCTGGTGATCCAGAATGGGGTAGACACACCATAATTTGCCATGAAATATCCCAAAAGAAGCGGGCTTATAATTCTTGCTAAACTTTCAAAAGAAAAAGCGAGTCCCATAACAGCCCCTTGACCTTCAGATGTATGTTTTGAGATATAAGAACTCACTGATGGTCTGACTAATGCGCTGCCCAGTACAGTTCCAATAAACACAAGATAGAAGAAAACGGGATTTGGTACAAACGGTACTAAAAACTGACCAGATAACAGAAGAATAAGACCTAAAAATATTACCTTTAAATCTCCGAATCGTTTTTCGATAACTGGCAAAATAAACCATTGAGTAACTCCTGCAATAAGTCCTACTGTTGAGAAAAATATCCCTATGTCATGGGGTCCAAAGTTAAAGCGTTCTTGAGTAAAAAACGGAATCGTAAGGTTAAAATTTCCTATATAAAATGCCCAAGCAAAGAGTACGAAAAAAATAACCCCTAAGTCTCCTTTCAAAACTTTAAAGAGCGGTTTTATGTTTATGATACCTTCTTTTATGGCAAGTTTTTTATCTTTATTGTGATTGGTCTCATGTAAAAATATGCCAATCAAAAATGCATTTAAAATCCCAACAATAGCTGCAATATAAAATGGAAGCGTAATAGATTCCTCACCAACAAATCCTCCTATTGCAGGTCCGATCATAAATCCTAGCGCGAATGTTCCGGTAATTCGTGATACATATTTTGATCTTAAATGTCCACTTGTTACGTCTGCAACGTATGCAATTGATACGGGGAGAACCCCTGCATTTCCTATTCCTTGAAGTGCCATTCCTAAAAATACTTGGGGTAATGAATGTGCGCTTCCTATGATAAAACTGGAAATAGCAGTTATAAAAATAGATACAAAAAGTATAGGTTTTCTTCCATATCTATCTGATAATTTTCCAACAATTGGTGAAAAGAGAAATTGCATGAGAGCAACGGTTGCAACAAGAAGTCCTATTTGAAATGAAGATGCTGAAAGTCTGGTTGCAAAAAGTGGAAGAATAGGAAATATTAAACCAAATCCAAGGATATTAAAAAAAACGGTAATATAAAGCCAGTAAAATCTTTTTTCCATTATAGTATGAGACAGGTGAGGAATTTTCGGAGTTCCGATTTATCATCACTTTATTTTGTCGGGGTGAGAGGAATAAGTTCCGGGTCGCCTTTTTCTTCGCTCAATGGCGCTTCCGTCTCGATCCTTCACCCGTCAATGAGTACATTGTCGGGGTGAGAGGAATTGAACCTCCTGCTTCTCGCTCCCAAAGCGAGCGTTCTACCGATGAACTACACCCCGAGAATCA
>CAZPUU010000121.1:0-1513 GCA_964589835.1 uncultured Gammaproteobacteria bacterium | reverse complement strand
AAAAGAAAATGCGCAAAAAGACAGTGAAAAAAGTGACCAAGCTTTCCCGCAAAACCGCGCTTAAGACAAAGAAATAATCCCGTTCTGTTAGTCTTCAAAGCTTCCGGCTTCTAATTTCGCTATCAATAGTTATTCTTCGATATCGTCTTCAGGATCATATGGCTGATCGTGAACAGGTTTTATCAAAAAATCCTTCATATCACGGTGACCAATAATAACCGGATATTTTAGATTTGACCTGTCTACGATTGAAACTATCGTATTTATTTTTTTACCCCCCAAAATAAAGGACGCCTTTGCGGTGGGTCTGAAACTTTCCCCACTCGCAGATTTTACGTAGACTTTTTCACTTAATATCTTAAGGTCAATGAGCTCTGCAAATTTTCTATCAACAGATGTTCTAAATGCTCCCGTATCCATTTTCGCCTTGACCGTGATAGGCTCCCCATTACGGTAAAATGTCAATTCTTGCACAATTGTAAGTATCTTTGGTGCAATCGAAACCTTGTCCGAAAAGCTCTCAGTAAACAAATTTTTTGCAATTTCCACACCGCGTTCAGGGGTTGGGGTAATCATGTTTTCAACGCGCTCAAGTCTGGATCTTAACGATGCGCGGTTGGCATTTTGGATCGAAAGACCCGGCCTGGCATTTACTTCAAGAACAAGTGGCCCCTGCTTCCCGTCAAAGACGATATCAACCCCCACGTAGCCGAGTCCCGTTGTTTGTTGCGTACGTGCGGCGAGTAACAAGACCTCTTCCCACTCGGGAATTTTTATTCCTCTCGTTTTTACCTTTGTGTTGGGAATCATCGTGATCGGCTGATCATAAAGGATTGCATGTGTGGTAATACCCGTCCTGATATCTATTCCAAATCCAATTGCCCCTTGGTGAAGGTTTGCCTTGCCGTGAGACTCTTCTGTCGAAAGACGCATCATTGCCATAACAGGAATGCGGTTAAGGACAATCACCCGTATGTCAGGGATGCCGTATCCTGTTAATTTCTTGAAGAAAGGGTGTGGGTAGAGCCTGTCCTCGATAAAAGCATTGTCAGGCAGGAATTTTAGTGAATATGCACCCTCGAGAATGTCGAGTACATGAGACTCCAGCTGTTTTATTGTGTATTCCTGGCCATTTACCGTTGAGCCTACCGTTCCGTCCCATTTTCTGATTGCCAAAATTCCCGCACCCGCGTACCCTCTGGCTGGTTTTATGACAAATCCTCTTTCAGGAAGCGCACTCCAATCGTAATTTTTCAATGAATCCCTGTCATAAAAAATGGAATGCATGACAGGGGTTTTTATGCCATTCTCTATGAGAACGCTTTTCATCAATAACTTATCGTCAGCAAGTTTTTTCGCTGATGGCGGATTGTAGCGCCTGATATAAAGGAAATTGCGGGCATTCATGCCCAGGATGTTTCTACTTACCGGCATGGTGCATTATTGAAGAAAACCTGAAATATTCCATAAGTCTGAGTCCAAAATACCTTCCGATGATGATATTGAGAGGAAT
>CAZPUU010000120.1:0-1596 GCA_964589835.1 uncultured Gammaproteobacteria bacterium | reverse complement strand
CCTCGAGGTTAACTCTTGCAAAGAATTCTGATCGTACTATAATAGGTCAGAAATATGTCAGCAAGTTCAGATACATTTTTTACTGTCGTTGGATGCATGGATGGAAGAGTGCAGAACGTTGTCGCCTCTTATGGCGAGAAAAAATTTTCAGCAAAATATCCTGATACTATAACCGATGCCGGGATTGTCAAAAGGATCTCACAAAATCCGGATCCAAGATATTTTGGTGACCTACAGAAAAAATTATTAGTTTCTGTCGACAAGCATCATTCCAAAGGGATTGTTGTCGATGGACATCAGGAATGCGCCGGAAATCCAGTTGAGGATAAGATGCACAAGAAAGATATTCTCAACGCAGTTGAATTTGTGAAGATATTAATCGGAGAGAGGGTACCTGTTGTAGGAGTATTTGTAACAAATGAAAAGAGCGGATGGACTGTTGGTGAGCTTGAGGCTTGATTTACGTTCACCTTTTTGGTACACTACACAAAGATCCAAAGACAGCAAGCGCAAATTAAGTCTTGCCGAGGAGAACATACAGTTTTCAAACGTCGAAGGATCGGCGTTTTTTTTTGGAAAAATAATATGCCAAGTGCAAAAAACATAACATCATTAGAAGAAATAAAGGGAAAGCTCGAAACGGCACAGGCCGTTTTTATGGTTGACTACACGGGACTTACCCATATTCAACTTGAAGAATTCAGACACGATTTAGCAACCGCAAAGGCTGAGGCGGCCATTCTAAAAAACACTCTTGTCAATATTGCACTACAAGAAAAGAAAATCGACGCAAAAGACCAATTGAAAGGACCCCACGCCGTAATTTTTGCGAATGAAGATCCAATTTCTGCAGCAAAAGTCATACTCGCATTCAACAAAAAATACCAACTTCCAATCATAAAATTCGGTATCTTTGAGAATGAAATTATTGATGAAGGAAAAATTACCCAGCTTTCAACAATTCCACCGAAAGAGGTTCTCCTTGCAAAACTTTTGGGTCTTTTGAATAGTCCAATAACAAGTCTTGTATACGATCTTAATTACAATACGCAGAAATTAGCACAATTGTTAAAAGCAATTGAAGAAAAGAAAGCAAAATCACAAACCTCGTAAATAACGGGGAGAAAGAATTGGAGGTGACGACATATTATGGCAAAAATGAACCAAGAAGATCTATTAAAAGCAATTGAGGAAATGTCAGTTCTAGAACTTTCAGAGCTTGTAAAAGCATTGGAAGAAAAATTCGGAGTAACAGCAGCAGCCCCTATGATGGCAGCAGCTCCAGCAGGAGCAGCAGCAGGAGGAGAAGCAGCCGAACCAGAAGAAGAACAGACAATCTTTAATGTCGTCATTACTTCGTCCGGAGCCAATAAACTAGGCGTAATTAAGACTTTAAGAGAATTAGCCCCAACATTGGGACTGAAGGAAGCTAAAGACTTAGTTGATGCAGCTCCAAAAGAAGTTTTGATGCAAGTTAACAAGAAAACCGCAGATGAAGCTAAAGAAAAACTTACCGCCGCAGGCGCGACAGTTGAACTTAAATAGTTTTACCTAAAGTTTACAAAAGAACCTCGCAATTAGCGGGGTTTTTTTGTG
>CAZPUU010000119.1:0-1611 GCA_964589835.1 uncultured Gammaproteobacteria bacterium | reverse complement strand
GACATCTTGAAAAAGTAGCACACGTTGCAGGAGAATTTGTAAAAAATGAGAAGATAAATGGGGTTCTAATCGGAGGGCACAAAACACTTTTTGCAAAAATTGAGAAGGAATTGAAATATCCGCTTTCAAAAAAAGTTTTAGGAAGTTTTGTGACGGAGTTGAAAGCAGAGCAAGGAGAGATTGTTAAAAGGATAAATAATTTTCTGGATAAATTGGAAGATGAGAAAGTGCAAAAGAAATTGGAAAAAGCACTATCTTGAAATACTAATTACTGCTTGAGTGCCTCTTTTTTAAGATAGGACAAAATAAGCTCCGGAACGTAAATAAATTCGTTTTTCTTGTATCCATTTCTGTGCAGTGCGTCTTTGACTGCTTTTGAGAGAACGACGGGGTAGTACGAGTCGATTTTTCTAGACAACGTTTGTTGCTCTGTCTGATCCTCCAGAATGTCGTAGCCGATTGTTAATATCCCCTTCTTGCTTTTCAATTCTCTGTATGCCAGAGTTTGAAGTCTTTGATAAAACCTTTTTTTGTATTCCAAAAGTCCTTCCCTTGTTGCGCGGAATGCTATTTTTCTGCCTTGCGCAATTTCAATAACTTTTGAAAGTACAATGTCGGTCGGGTCAATTATAGTAATTTTTGGATATTTTTTACTGATAGTATCAAGAGAGATTTTGTCTTCACTTTTTTGGATTTTTCCTTTTTTATCCTCTGATTGGACGAAGGAAGTGTGTGTTTTGTCTCCCACAATCAGAATCTGTTTTGCCGTCCAGCGGTTTTTCTTTTCTATTGTCCGTATGTCCTGGCAGAGAATATCTATTCTGTGAGGAGAGAGGTCGTATGCGGATTTGTTCGGGAGAAAAATCTGGTCATCTTTTACAGGAAAGAATATATATTCACCTGCATCGTGGGCATTTGCCCTGTTGAGAATTTTTTCAAGATCTTCATATGAAAGCTGGGTATCATAAAAATTCCATATGTTTGTATAATCGGGTTTTTTTGAGCAGAGACTCACAGTCATATTATCGGAGTGGTTCTGTGCAAATTGGGATGCAATAAAATCCCCGTTTCCTGAGAAAAGTATAGAATGCCCCTTTGCCAGATCAAGATCCAGGGTGCCGTTATTTATTTGCGTTTCAATTAACTCTTTTGAGCCGGTAACTTTGTCAATCCATGTTTTTCTGTCGATTGCATCAAACAATTTTTTTACGCCCAGAAATCCGAATGAGTACAGTATGATGTTCGGCAGGTGAAACAGGATATTGGTCCGTTCGACCGGTTCTCCAATAATGTTCCAAATATAATTGAGTCCATTTTGTACGGGATCGGGAAGATTGGTCCATGAGGGAAGTCGGGTTGCAATAGATTCCGCATTGCCGGGAAATACTGCGATAAGAAACCCTGCAGTAATTGCTACAGGAACTGCCCCTTTTTTAAGAAGTGAGAGTAGTTTTGGCTCTTCGTCTTTTTTGTCAAAAGATACGAGCTCTGAAATTTCTAAAGGTGTGATCTTTTTCCCTTGTTTTACTTTTTTTGCAATCGACAGTAATTTCTTTTTTGAAAATTTCATGCAATTTCCTGTATTCTAACTCACATATGCTCAAAAATAAA
>CAZPUU010000118.1:0-1645 GCA_964589835.1 uncultured Gammaproteobacteria bacterium | reverse complement strand
TAGAGGTTTTTGAGCTCGCGTTCGCGGTCACGATTTATTGCCTGTTGTTTTAAATCTTTTCTTCTCTCGTATTGTTTTTTCCCTTTGGAAACACCAATTTCCAACTTAAATTTCCCGTGCTTTTCGTAAAGAGAGAGCGGGGTGACGGTATATTTTCCCGTATCGAGCATATTTTTTATCTTCATAAGCTCTTTCTTGTGAAGCAGCAGTTTTCGGGTTCGGTCCTCCATATATCCTTCGACTCTGGAGTATTGGTAGGGGAAAATTTTAGCATTGATAAGATACGCCTCGCCGCTCATGAGCTTCACGTACGAACTCTTAAGATCAACATGGTCAAGCCTGATGGCTTTTACCTCGGATCCCAATAATTGAATTCCGGCTTCGAATTTTTCCTCAATATTAAATTTATTTGGAGCCGTTTTGTTGAATATTTTCATAGTATTGTAATTATATCATCAAAGAATTTTTTAATAGGCTCAGGGAGGGGGGAGAAGAGTGTGCTAAAAATTAACAATTTAGGTTCAAATGATATAGTTAGATACAGTCGTGTGTGAAAAGTAGTGTGGATAACTTTTCACGTATCCTATAATAAACTTATATATCAGCAGCGGTTGTTTGAGGCTGAATACCGGTGTATCGGGAAAAAACGAAAAATAATCGAAAGCCCTATAGGACTGCTAAGAGTTTAAAGGTCAAAACTCGTAATAACACCTTGTGACAAAACATAACCGGTGTTATTTTTTTCATCAATTGCAAATGAATTTGCATTTTTTATGAAAGATCCTTCGAATTGCTTTTGATACGCACCCTTATCGTTTAGGACCACTACCCTCTGATTTTTCACGTCAAGAATATATATGTTGTCATTGTCAGGGTCTGCATATACTTTTGAACCGGCAGAAAATGGCGCTTGGAGCCCCGTGACCTCAAAATCTTCTTTTTTGCCTTTGGTAAAGCGCGAAAGAGTTCCATTTTCCTCCAAAACCCATACCGGACCCGAGATGCTCATGTCAACAATTTTACTTGAGAAGATTGGTTTGTCGGTAAAGTATGAAGATGAGCTGTATGATGGGGCTTTATATTTTAGAATGTCATTGCTATTCAATGTATAAATATTGCTGCCAAAAATATCAAAAGATTCACCCTCTATCTTTTCAGTTAACTTGGTAGCCTTTCCATTCCCCCTGTCAATACTTGTTGCACCCTCCCCCATTGTGTATATGAATTTGTCATCAGCGCTAATAAATGTGTCCTTTGAGTCTGTGTCGTACGTTTTTTTGATCGAGCCGCCGGAGTCAATGGTCACAACTTGCTTCCCGTCACTGTCAAGAACAAGAAGTGTACCTCCTTTTGCCGTGATAGCAGTAATACTCTTAATTTTGTCGCCCGGTTTTATGAATTCTTTTACATTTTTCGCACTCCACCCTCCCCCCAGGGACGAAATTTTATTTTCGATTTCACTCATGAGCGTTTTTAATTTTTCATACTCACTACTTCCCTCTTTATATTTTGAGAGGGCTTCTTTTGCCATCGAAAGAGATGCAGTAAGATCTTCGAGTGCAAGGGATGTATTGAGAGCTACAAGACCGGTACCTTCATCATATTTTTCTTTGACAGGAGTATAGATGGCGTTGAATTCGCTTTC
>CAZPUU010000117.1:0-1732 GCA_964589835.1 uncultured Gammaproteobacteria bacterium | reverse complement strand
TGGAACCCACGGAATACCGGAGGTAGGTTCTAAAATTGGAAAAGACGCAGTATACTCTCAGGGAGAAGGAAACGCCCTTCAATGCTTCTGCGGAACTGACGGCACCGGTATTCAGACGAATTGGCTAAATGCTTCAAATCTTTCTCAAGATGAGATCAAAATTCTTCAAAATGAAGGATGGATTTACATTCCAGACGGCTCTGCGTGGGGACTTTCTGAAGGGGCATACCTTGCAAAAAACGTCAGTTATTCGTGTTCGTCAACTACCACGAGTAGTGGGGGAGGGGACGGAAGAACTGATGGATTAACAGACGGCCGTTCAGACGGACGGGGATCTATTGTTCAGGCAGCTTCGGGCAGTCTTGCATCAACCGGAAATCTACTTTTCATATCTGAGGTTTTCGGGCTCGGAGTACTCTTGAGCATGATCGGTCTCGTAATGCGCTCAAAGTCAAACTAACAAAGGGATACACTATGAAAAAAGTCGTATCCAAACTCTTTCTTCTTGCAGGTCTTTTATTTATCTCTTTTGGCTTTTATCTTGTCTACCTGAGACATTCCCCAAAGCTTCTCTCATTTGAAGGGAAGAAAACCTCTGCCAAATATGTAAGCGGGGACAACCAACCTGCAAAGATCGCAATTCCATCATTACGACTCAACCTGCCAATTGTTCCGGCAATTTCAGATGGCCGCGATTGGGAAACCACTCACCTGGGTGTTTCCTATCTTTCCGGCTCACCAGTACCGGGAGAGCAGGGGAATAGTGTTTTGTATGGACACAACTGGGAAAGTCTTTTATCTAAATTACCCCAGATTAAAACAGGGGAAAGAATCGAGATCACGATGCAAAATGGCAGTAAAAAATCTTTTGTAGTCGAATACACAGCTGTTGTTACTCCAGACCAAACATACATTATTGAAAACACATCAGATACCAGGATGACGCTTTATACGTGTACGGGATTTTTGGATTCAAAACGATTTGTCGTGGTGGCAAAACCGAGCGTGTAAGAATATTAGTTTTTGAGGTTTTGCAGTGCTTTTGCTTTTCTTGCTGCAGTTGCGATATCAAGTTTTTTTTGCTTTTCCTGTTTTAGCTCATCAGATTTCTGTTTCTGAACTTCCAACTTTTCTTCTACAATTTTTTGACACTCTTCATCAGGACATACCGTATCGGTATGAATAATTGTAGAAGTACCGAAAAAGGTTGTGATTTCCTCGGTGTATTTCTTGCTTTCAATGCGTTCTTTTCCGCAACGAGTACATGGATTGGTAGTTTTGGTCATAAGGGCTTTTGTGTAGAATTTTGAACTTAAAGTATGTATATTATATCACATTTAGTGGGTAAAATCAACGCAAGGCTTTACATGTAGGTGTCTATACTGGGAGTAAAATATTCCTTCCCATCACGGAACACAATGAGAGCTGCCAACTCCTCGTGTTGCTCTAAAAATGCCACCGCCTTTTCCCCCATTGCAAGCAAAGCAGTTGAAAACCTGTCGGCATCAAAGCATGTATCGGCTATAACCGTCACGGATTTTATGGCATTTGCGACTTTGTGAGTGACCGGATTATAAATGGGGATTCCATGACCATTACTAATTGAAGTTGCAAGGCCCTTGTCTAGCAGATGAATGGCATATGGCTTCATCCTACTGGAAGGATTTGCTATTCCTATTTTCCACTTCTTTCCATTCTTACTCCCGCAAACCTCCATATCCCCCCCGATTTC
>CAZPUU010000116.1:0-1768 GCA_964589835.1 uncultured Gammaproteobacteria bacterium | reverse complement strand
TTAGTGCCATAGTGTATTTTACCATGATAAACTCATAATATGATCAAATTGGAAGCAAAGCAGTTACATTCCTTTTCTGAAAAATCAAAAGGACTTTTGGCACATTCGACTCCCATACCTGTCTTTTTCACAACCCATTTTGGGATACATACTTTCTTCATGAAATATCCGATAGACGTAATTATTCTGGACAAACGAAACACTGTTGTTGCTTTGAGAGAAAATATGCCGCCAAATTCGATTTTTTTATGGAATCCTTTATATGAGAAAGTAGTTGAAATGCCAAAAGGTACAATTCATTCGAAAATGATCAGAAAGGGTGACAAGATATCATTGTTTCTTGCCTGATTCACGCATCAAAAATAGAGCAGTAATGGCTGTCGTTATAGGAACAGCGAGTATGAGCCCGATACTTGCTGTGAGTGTCCGGACTATTTCCTCGGCTATCATTTCTGTATTGATGACCGATGAAAAGGGGAGAGGATTGTCGATGAAAAGAAGAAGTAGGGGAAGCGAGGCACCGGCATACACAAGAATTAACGTATTGGCCATGGAGGCTATGTGGTCCCGTCCTACATCCATTGATCTCTTAAATAATTCCAAGCCCGAGAATTCTTTATTGGCTTTTTTCAACTGAAATACAATAGCCGCTTGTGAAACGGTAATATCTTCTAGTATTCCTAGAAGGGCAATAACGACTCCTGCAAACAATAACCCTTTTATGTTAATTGCACCGTTTTTCAAAACGTCCAAAAATCCTGCTTCTTCCGAAGCAAAACCCGTCAGATGAGCCTGATCAATAAAATAAAAAGACAAAAGCATCGTGAAAATAAGCGCAATAAAAGTGCCTATGATAGCACACAACGTTTTTTTATTGATTCCATGAGACAAATAAAATGTCACGGGAATTACAATAACCGAAGCAATCATGCTGACAACATAAGGATTAGCACCCTTTGAAAGCTGGGGAAGAACATAAACAAACAAGAGAATAAAGGTAAGAAACATTCCAAGAATTGAACTGGCACCTCGTCTTCCGCCGATAATAACAGTAAGCAGAATAAAAATTGCCGCCAATATATAGAGCGTATTTCTCCGTATATAGTCGGTAATTGTAATGACCTGTTTTCCGGAAGCGTCATGCATTACAGTCAGAACCAAATTGTCCCCGGTCTTATATGTTGCAATTCCCGTTTGGTCACGTGCGCCGCTTTCAATCTCAAAAATTTTCCCCTTGAAGCTACCCGTGGCGCCTTTCATTTGCAATCTCTGATAAGGGTGCCTTCTCCCATCAGTTTCTATTATTTGACTTGTCTCAAGAACAGTTACAACTTTTGCTTCAATCCGCTCTTCTTTCTGGACCGAAGTTGCCTGGGCATACGTAAAAGTTGTACCACTAACAAATAATGTTAAAACCACCAAAATTGATGAAAACAATTTCTTCATGACTATAATTATACCAATAAGGAATTTTTAAGTTATCGCTGTTACAATGTAGTCATGAATCAACTAACTGACGAAGAGGAAGATGTACTGCTTCATAAAGGAACAGAGAGGCCATTTACGGGAGAGTATGATGATTTTTATCTGGACGGTACTTTTATATGCAGGAGATGTAATGCACCTCTTTTTTCATCCAAATCGAAATTCGATGCCGGGTGCGGATGGCCGGCGTTTGATGAGAATTTTCCCAATGCTGTTAAACGGAGCACGGACGATGACGGTCACAGAACCGAAATTCTTTGCCAAAATTGCGGTGGTCATTTAG
>CAZPUU010000115.1:0-1784 GCA_964589835.1 uncultured Gammaproteobacteria bacterium | reverse complement strand
CTTCGTTGCAAATTTTGTTGCTTATTTGTGTGAGAAGTCTTTTAGTGTCATCGGCACTTGTGGCTGCATAATAATTGGAAGGACTACTTGCGATGCTTTTCAGCAGGTCTGAAAGAAATGTCAGGTTTGCCTGTCCGGCCTCATAAATACCTAGAGAATATACATTAACACCAAGTTTTTTTATTTCATCGGCGGGATTTGGGGTGTAAAGTCTCGGATCCTGATCCGGGGTGTTCGGAGTGATATTTTGAGGACAGTCTATTCCGGGACATGGAGCACCGTCTGAGATAAATATAAAATTAAATTTCCTATCAGGGAATTTTGGAATCGCTTCTTTCAATATATTATAAGAGTATGTGAGCGCGTCATGAGTGGGAGTGCTTTGGCCCGGACTCAGAGCAGCAATTTTTCCGGGAATTATCGATTTGACGTCTTTAAAGTAAGAAACGGGAACATCATTTGTGATGGAAAAACTGTCAAAGGATTGAATTCCTACAATTGATGTGTCTTTGGCCTTTGAAGTCAGCTCCAATACCGCCTCTTTGAGTCTGTCAATTTTTCGTATGCCTGAGGGTGTAATTCTACCCATAGATCCTGACCTGTCAAGCAACATGTCTATAGTTACGGTGCTACCGCATTCCTTGAATTTCAGTGTTTTTAGCTGAAGACCTTTTTGACCCGGAATCGGAGTTTCGAGAACTAGTTCCACTTCGGCATCCTTATTTTCAGGTTCCGAAAGAACATTTGCAGGAGTAAATCCGCGGGAGAAAAGGATGCCCATGCCAACCGCAAGAGCGATAAATGCGAGAGTAAACACCGTTCCGGGACCGGTCAGACTCGCAGAAAATCCAAAACCACCAGCTTTCCGACGATTGTTAGCCATGAATACATTGTATTCATTTCTCAAAAAAATTGTCAAATTTTTTGAGAAATACGTAGCAAGTAGAAAGTAGCACGTAGCTAAGATGGAAAACGTATGCTTCTTACGAGTCCATTGGTAAGTTTTTGAACAACTATAGTTTTTTCCCAAGCTGAGTCAAATTCCTTTTGCGTAATCAATTTAAGGTCTTTTGAAGCAATAATTTGGTTTTGTAATTCAGTTAGTGATCCTAGGGCAATATTGTAGAATTGAAGTTTTTCTTTAGTAGAGGATCTGCCGAAACCTTCTGCAAGATTTGAGGTAACAGATAATGCGGCTCGTCGCATTTGCGATGTAAGTCCAAATAATTCTGATGATGGAAATCCTGCCGAAAGTTGATAAATCTCCAACAATAATTCGTGGCCTTTTTTCCAAGAGTTTAGATCTGTAAAGTTTTTAATTTTCTCCATAACACCTGCTACTTGCTACATTCTACAATATTTTGTATAATTAGCTTCATTACACATGCTTTGGATTACTTCCTGGCTGAAAACGCCCCCGGAGCAGAGGTAAAAAGGAATATGAGACAAATTACACTTGAAGAGTTATTGGAAGCTGGATGTCATTTCGGACATCAAGTGAATCGACGCAACCCAAAGGCGAATAGATATATTTTTGAAGCCAGACAAGGGGTAAATATCATCAATCTTGAATCGACTCAGGAAGGGCTTATGGCTGCCGCTGAATATGTGAAGTCATTGGCTGAAAAGGGTGGAAGTCTTGTTGTTGTTGGTACAAAAAGACAAGCACAAGCTATCGTGCAGGAAGAGGTAGCCCGTGCACGGGAAGCGACTCCGGATTCGATCTATTTCATAACCTCCCGATGGATTGGTGGAATTTTTACCAATTTTGAAGAGGTAAAGAA
>CAZPUU010000114.1:0-1791 GCA_964589835.1 uncultured Gammaproteobacteria bacterium | reverse complement strand
ATATTGCTCTCGGCGTTGGAGGGCTCCCCCGTGGGAGAATAGTCGAGATTTACGGCCCTGAAGCTTCAGGTAAAACAACCGTCTGCCTCTCGGTTATCGCGCAGGCTCAGAAAAAAGGAGGAGTTGCCGCATTTATCGATGCTGAGCATGCACTTGATCCGATGTGGGCCCAAACAATCGGGGTCAATCTGGACGAACTTCTTATCTCCCAACCCGACACGGGAGAACAGGCACTGGAAATTGCAGAGTCTCTGATTCGAAGCGGAGGGATTGACGTGTTGGTAATTGATTCAGTCGCCGCACTCGTGCCCCGCGCAGAGATAGAGGGGGAAATGGGAGACTCGGTAATGGGCATGCAGGCCAGGCTTATGTCGCAAGCGCTAAGAAAACTCACAGCAGTCATCTCAAAAAGCAAAACTGTTCTTATATTTACCAATCAATTGAGACAAAAAATCGGAGTTATGTTCGGAAATCCCGAAACAACCACCGGAGGCATGGCTCTTAAATTTTATGCATCAATCAGGCTTGATGTCAGAAGAATTGAGACATTAAAACAAGGAGACAAAGTAATTGGGAACAGAACACGAGTAAAAGTAGTAAAAAATAAAGTAAGTCCTCCTTTCAGAATTGCTGAATTTGATATTCTCAGCGACGGTATCTCCAAAGAAGGTGGAGTTTTGGACGTAGCGATTGAGACCGGAGTCGTCAGTAAAAGCGGAGCTTTTTTGAGATACGGTGAAGAGATGCTTGGCCAAGGCCGGGAAGCAGCAAAACAATTCTTAAGAGAGAGCCCTGATCTCACACAAAAAATCATGAAAGAAGCGATGCAAAGAACAACAGAAGGAAAACCAATGCTTGAAGTAGGAACAGAAGAAGATGAAGAAGATTCTGCCACCCTTTGAGGCATCCCTCCAATATCTCACCATCCGTCAAAGAAGTACCAAGGAAATGACGGAATATCTGGTAAAAAAGGGGTATTTGCCGGAAGACATCACATCCACAATTGAAAAACTTAAAGTTTTAAAATTCCTTAACGACGACAATTTTGCCCGCTTATTTACTGAGAACAGGCAAAGGAAGGGGAAAAGCAAAAGAGCTATCGAGTTTGAGTTAAAAATAAAAGGACTTGAAGCGGCACAAACCCAAGAGGTTCTGGAAGATGCCGACTCGGACTTCAAAACTGCACTCGGGTATATAACAAAAAGAATTCACCAATTTGACAGGTTCACACCACAAGAAAAGCAAAAGAAAATCATTTCCCGCCTCAGATCAAGGGGATTTGACTGGGATACGATAAGCAAAGTATTGAAAAAACTTGAAAACTAGCGCTTTGGTGAAGATTTCTTGCGTCTTGCTTTTCCGGCATTTCCGACTTTGCGTCGTTCGCGGGTTCTTGGATCTCGAGTAAGATATCCTTTTTCACGTAGGGCTGTGTGAAATGTATCATGATCAAATTTATCTAGTGCGCGTGCAACACCCAAAATAAGAGCATCCAGTTGGGACTCAATGCCTCCCCCTGCAACTTTTGCAGTAACCGTGTATTTACCTGAAATTCCGTTGTCTAAAAGGAATTTGTTATATACAGGCGCATGCGCTTTAAATCTAAAATATTCTACAAGCTGTTTTCCATTTACCAAAGTCTCACCCTTTTTTACTTCCAATCCGTCGAGCTCAACTTTTGCACTTCCGGTAAACAACCGTACCCGCGCAACAGCCTCTCTTCTTCTTCCAACTGTACTTATGTATGGTTTTACCGATTTTGATTTTACTTTTACTAATTCTTTTGCCATA
>CAZPUU010000113.1:0-1874 GCA_964589835.1 uncultured Gammaproteobacteria bacterium | reverse complement strand
AAGAGTTCTTTGACCATGACGCTTCAGTGCCGTCAAGCAGTTGGTTAAGTTTCAGCCTCAAGATTTTTCTTTCAATGTTTAGTTCAGTCAGTAAATCAATCGTTGATGCAAAGTTACAACCTACCTTTGTGCTACATTCTGAAACTGTATAGAAAGCATCATAAGAGTTGTTAAGAAACTGATGGCTAGTATCAAGAGCTTCAACATACCTTTTCATCTTGTCGTTAGTTCGTTCTTTATTCTTTTCAATCTTGTCATATACCCATGTCGAGTCAATTAAATACATGCTTCCAGCCCCAAACAGAAAACAAGTAAGAACCATCGTGGCTGTAAGGAGGTAACTACGCATATATTGCACCTCCTTGAAAGGCTAGAATCTCTTTAGTTTCCTTGAGTGTAAGCTCTGGATAATCTATAATATCTATCCAGGAAGCTGTTCTAAAGTTATCCCAGCTTTCCCGCATCATAAAAAGGATGAGAAGCGCCGCTATGCAATAGCTAGTCCTCTTGGGGGAAATCCTGTCTCCTCCGCATATTTACATGGTGGATACCAAAATGGCATACTTATGACATGACGCATAAGTTATATTCCGGGTATTGGTACCAAAGAACCTCTCTGCATCTTTCTGAAATTTACGATTTTTTGAGGGACGGAACAAGCCCCCTTCCTCTTGCAAAAGAAAAACTGCAACAACTCCAGAAAAATCTCGCAATAGCACGAACCGATTTAACAATTGATATTTTAGAGTATGTTACCTTTACTACAGAAAAAAATATTGTTGTCAAAATATATGAAGATGGACTGGTAATTATTACAAAGGAGTCTGAAAATATCAAAGAGACGATGGAGGAGCTTTCTTCGTATTACGTCGGTCATCTTTCACCAGCTCTCAGCTATCTTTTTAGTCTTGGTGCGCCCGTACCCAAAGAGCTCGTGGCGATCAAAAATTCCTATCCCTTTTTTGTTGTGATTCAGGATGCTGACGGTGATGAGGTAAAAAGGCTCATGGGGGAGGTGGGGGAAGAGGATTATTTTCACCTGTCCAACGAGCTTGTTCAGGTATACCGGGGAGATACTCATTTTGTCATAAATAAGTCGTCGGGATTTGAGCATACAGAACAGCTTATCGAAATGTTAATTTTTTTCAGTGAATTCAAAGGTCAACTTCATAATTATCTCAATTTGCATAGAACCATCTGGGAAAAGATACAAGTGATCAAAGAGCAAGGTGCAATAAAAGGAAGGGATATCCAAGCGCAGCGCGCAAAGCTAGAAAGTTACAAAAAAACGGTCGAGCTTATTGAGGGAAGGATGCAGCAGATGGGGCTTTATATCGAAACCCGTGCCAGTATTATTGCCAACAATGGGTGGGAACAATTTTTTGCCAGTGTTCTTTCTTTCAAATACCAAAATCTCAAACATACATTGGAATACGTTATGTCTTTGTGGCAAATGACGAAGCAGTATGTCGACTCCGCCATTCAATTATTCTCGGAGGCTTCTCAAAGAAGTACAAAAAACTCCGTTGACGCACTGACTATAATTTCAAGCATTGGAGTCATCAGTGGTGTTATCGCATATCTGCAAACGACAGATCTTCCGACGATTTCAGTTGTAGGAGTTGCATATTTTGTGATTCTTTTGATGCTTGCTCTTATGGTAAATAGCATTATTAATTTTATTTTTCGAAATCTTCGGTATAAAATTAGCGACGTTGACTACTCTAAAGACATTTAGCCCCTAACGCATTGGAATCTCGTCATTCGATAAGCTATAATATCTTTCACTCGGAGAGGTCGCATAGTGGTCGAGTGCAGCGGTCTTGAAAACCGCCAACCGAAAGGTTCGAGGGTTCGAATCCCTCCCTCTCCGC
>CAZPUU010000112.1:0-1900 GCA_964589835.1 uncultured Gammaproteobacteria bacterium | reverse complement strand
TTGTATTTCCTTTAAAAGTTATCCATAATATTAAATAGAGGGTCGAGTACCCTATATTTACGTATGGATAAGCGCCTTAAAGTACTTATGTTTGGCTGGGAATTACCCCCATTTAACAGTGGGGGTCTTGGTGTGGCATGCTATGGACTTTCAAAAGCTCTGTCTAAGAATGTGGATATTACTTTTGTGATGCCAAGAAAAGTTGACGTTGATGCAATCTTTTTGAAGCTTCTATTTGCTACGAATATTAAAGTTACAACCATCGATTCACCCCTGAGACCCTACATGAGTGCCCGTGATTATTCACGGCTTGAAGAAGATATTACGATGTATGGCAACGATTTGTATGCTGAAGTGAAACGGTATGCTATGGAGGCGAGAAAAATTGCACTTCAAGAGGAATTTGACGTGATTCACGCTCATGATTGGTTGTCTTTTGATGCAGGTGTTGCAGCAAAAGAGGTAACCGGAAAACCATTGATTGTCCAATTGCATTCAACGGAGTATGACCGGTGTGGAGGCGAGAATCTGAATCAAGCCGTATACGATATCGAAAAACATGGAATGGAGGTTGCTGACAAAGTGATTGGGGTGAGCAATCTTACCAGGCGAATTATTATTGATCACTATGGTATTGCGCCTGAAAAAGTTTTTGCAGTACACAATAGAATCAACGCCGATGAGTATGGAAGCGGTGTCGATGAGCGTATTTTCCAGCTCAAAAATGATGGGAAGAAGATTGTGCTATTCGCAGGACGTATAACCCTTCAGAAAGGTCCCGAGTATTTTCTGACTGTTGCCAAAAAGGTATTGGAATATGAGCAAAATGTGCTATTTGTTATGGCCGGCTCTGGGGATATGGAATTTCAAATGATGCGTCAGGCTGCGTCTTTAGGGATTTCAGATAAGGTATTATTTACAGGCTTTTTGCGTGGGGAAGAGCTAGCGCATATTTTTAAACTTGCCGATGTATTTGTGATGCCGTCTGTCAGTGAACCATTCGGAATAGCAGCTCTTGAGTCTATTATTCATGGGACTCCCGTTATTATGTCAAAGCAGTCAGGGGTTTCTGAGATAGTTCAGAATGCGCTTAAAGTTGACTTTTGGGATGTAGACGAAATGGCAAATAAGATATTATCGGTAATTTCTTTCCCTTCGTTGCAAAATACTCTTCAGCTGAATGGGAGAAATGAAGTGGGTTCATTTTCGTGGGATACAGCGGCTAACGAGACGTTGAATTTATACCGTACCCTAGTTCACTAAAATATGAATATTTGCATGTATTTTCAGGTTCACCAACCGTACCGTATTAAAAAATACCGGATTTTTGACATCGGTCACAACCAAAATTATTTTGATGCTGATGATCAAACGGATCTTAACAACAAGAAAGTTTTCACAAAAGTGGCTAATAAGTGTTATCTGCCGGCAAATAAGACTTTTCTTGCATTACTTCATAAGTATCCAGAATTCAAAATATCGTATTCACTTTCGGGAGTTTTTCTTGAACAAGCGGAAGAATATATGCCTGAGGTAATCGATTCTTTTAAGGAATTGGTCGCAACCGGCAGGGTAGAGTTATTGGATGAAACGTATTATCACTCGCTCTCTTTTCTTTATTCCGTAGATGAATATATCAGTCAAATTAAATTGCATAAAGAGACAATTGAGCGGATTTTTGGAGTAACTCCGACCGTTTTTCGCAACACCGAGCTTATTTATAACGACTGGATAGGGAGTGTAATTGAAAAGCTTGGGTACAAGGGGATATTGACCGAGGGAGCCGATAAAATTCTTGGGTGGAAAAGCCCGAATTATGTATATCGAGCTCATGGAACAGAAAACTTGAGATTGTTACTCAAAAATTACAAATTGTCAGATGACGTAGCATTCCGTTTTT
>CAZPUU010000111.1:0-1958 GCA_964589835.1 uncultured Gammaproteobacteria bacterium | reverse complement strand
ATTGCGTCTACGACATCGAAGTCACAACCAACAGACCTGACCTTATGTCAGTTGAGGGAATTGCCAGAGAAGCATCTGCTGTTCTTCCTCAAGCAGGATATAAAGCACGATTCAAGGAATACAAACCGGCAAATGATTTCAGAACCGTATCGTCAAGTCCTCTTATTTCCATTCAGAATGATCCCGAGCTGGTAAATCGAATCAGTGCAATAGCTATCGAAGTTAAAATAAAACCATCACCAAAAGAAATTTCGGAAAGACTGGAGCGGACCGGAATAAGAAGCATCAACAATGTCATCGATGTAACCAACTACATCATGCGCGAACTTGGCCATCCGGTTCATGCCTTCGACTATGACAGGCTTACAACAAAAAAACTTATCATACGGCGCTCCAAAAAAGGAGAAAAGATAACAACCCTTGATGGCAAAGAATACAATCTTCCGGGAAACGATATAGTTGCAGACGACGGGAATGGGAAAATTGTGGACCTTTTAGGAATAATGGGACTATCTAATAGCTCCATCACAAATGATACAAAAAGAGTTCTTCTTTTCATCGACAACAACAACCCCCAACTACTCAGAAAAACTTCGATGAATTTGGGGATCAGAACCGAGGCTGCAGTGCTCAATGAAAAAGGTATAGACCCGGAAAAAATGATATCAACTATTCTGCGGGGAGTAGAACTTCTTAAGAAAATTGCCGATGGAAAAGTGGTCTCCGATCTTATCGATATTTACCCAAATGCAACTAGACGGAAAATAGTGAGCGTAACCCCGGAGAAAATAAATAGTGTAATTGGAATAGAACTGTCGACTAAAAACATAATCGAGATTCTTACGAATTTAGGCTTCAAAATAGACGGCAAAGCTACCGAATTTCAGATTGAAATTCCGTCTGAAAGACACAATGACATTGAGATACCAGAGGACATTATCGAAGAAGTGGCCAGAGTATATGGCTATCACAAAATTCCCAATCTTCTTCCGCAAACATCAACTCTTACATACTATGATCAGGAGAAAAGTGAATTCTATTGGATTAAGAAGGTAAAAGAAGCATTTAAATATTGGGGCTTCAACGAAACGTACACATACTCGATGGTGAGCGAATCCCTTTTTGACGGACCGATTGATCAGGCGGTCAAGTTAAAAAATCCCCTTGACCAAGATCATGAATACATGCGAAACACCCTTATCCCGAGTCTTATCAGTGTTGCAGACGAAAATAAATCAAGGGAGGAGATCCACATTTTTGAACTTTCGAATGTATATATCAAAAAAGGGAATGGGCTTCCGGATGAAAACCTACATTTAGGAGCGCTCATAAGAAAGGACGGGTGCACATTTTATGAAGGGAAGGGCATTGTTGAGCAAGTTTTCAACATTCTGGGAATTCAACAATTTTCATTTATAGAAAAAGAGGACGGCATTGAAGGAGCAGTAACAAAAATACGAAATCAAGAAGTTGGCACACTTGAGATTGATTCCAATGAAATTACTTTAGAGTTGGACTTCTCATCCTTGCTCACACATTGCTCAAGTAAGAAAAAATATGTACAACCTGCGAAATACCCTCCGGCGATTGAAGATGTGCGAATAGAAATCTCTGATAAATACACCTATGCTCAGGTAGTTACAACTATCAAGTCTGCCCATCCCCTCGTCAAAGATGTATCGCTTCTAGATATGTACAAAGACAAAAAAACGTTTCGTATTATTTTCTCAGATCCAACCAAGAATCTGACAGCAGACGAGCTTACCCCGGCAAGAAATGCAATTTACAAAGCTCTTTCAACAACATTTAAGGCCAAAGTAGGGTAGTCACATATCTGGCATTTTTGAACTCAAATTTCTTATTTTTTTTCATCCCATAATTTCAAAATATCCTATATCCATAGCGTAATTTGGTACTTGACGGGGTTTTCAAATTGTGATTATATAAATTACTGCCTT
>CAZPUU010000110.1:0-2002 GCA_964589835.1 uncultured Gammaproteobacteria bacterium | reverse complement strand
ATGACTCTGTTATCCCCGAGGTAGCTTTTATCCGATAAGCCCGGCGTCTTCCACAGAACGCACGAGGATCACTATAACCTGCTTTCGCATCTGCTCGGCTTGTATGCCTCACAGTTAAGCACCCATTTGCTATTGCACATCTGGCCTGATTTCCATCCAGGCTAAGGGTACCTTTGCGCGCTTGCGATACTCTTTAGCAAGCAACCTCCCCAGTCAAACTACCCACCAAACAGTGTTCTCCCCCGAGTTTGCATCGGGGTTGAGTAAGATGATATATGAAAAAAGAGTGGTATTTCACTGATACATCCCGATAAATCGGGACGCTCCCACCTATTCTCAACATGTTCGCATACACCATCAGTGTCAAGTTGTAGTAAAGCTCTACGGGGTCTTTTTGTCCTGCCATCAGTAGGCCGCATCTTCACAGCCATTTCAATTTCACCGAGTAATAGTTCAAGACAGTGTGGGACTCGTTGGACCTTTCGTGCGGGTCGCCAATTAAGCGACTAGGAACTTCGCTCATTTTTGAGTCAAACAGCGTTTGTTAAATTTGAAATTAATTCTTTTCAAATTACTTTGACGCCTTTCAAAGTACTTCTTGTCGCCAAGAAGATCGGACTATATCTTCCCCGACTTGGTCGGGGCTTTGCGTATAGTCTCTGAGGATTCTAAAAACCTTTGATAAAATTTTTCAAATTGTATTCGCTTAGCTGATTGAAGAGGATATTTCCAAAAAAATGGAATTATAATTTTCTCCAAATCTGCTCTTTTGCGCACACAAAATCTGAGTAAATTTTCTTTGTGGTTGTCTTTTCGTCTGTTGATATATATATGTCCGCAATCAAAATATGTCTTAATTGCTTCCATAGTTTTCCGGCTACTTTCTGCTTGAGTGATAACAAACTCAAAAAGAGTTTGTTTACCACTTTTACATGTGTGATTACGAAAAGTACTCACACTAAAGCATCCTTCCCCATCAACAAATCCAACAATCCACCAGGGTTTTAGTCTTTCCTGCTGATTGTCTGCACCTCTTACATTTTTACTATGTATCATATGACACATAGTAGCAGAGGATTCCCAGATTTTCCAGCATTTAGCAAAGTTTTACTATGGCAGCGATTTTTCTACCATAGAACAGTTCACTTATGTTACTCTATCAATTAACTTGATAGGTTGCTTGCATTTCTGAAGCAATCTTCATGTCTCCATGAAGGTCGGACTATATCATCTCATATAGTTTATATGAGGTTAGCGTATAGTCTCTGAGGATTCTTTCAAAATATCAGTTGCACTATATTTTCTTGTTCTACCAGCACCTACATTTAGTTTTTCTCGAATTAAAACTAGCTGTTTTAAACCGTTTTTTTGTAGATGCATTTTTCGATACATTAACTTGACTGCTTTTTTGAAAAGCATGAAGTTGTTTAGCTTTGTTTTGGACAAAAATTGATGTTTTTCAAAAAAAGGAATGATAATTTCCCACAAATCGGTGGGATTAGTTACGTCATAGGAATGCAAACCATCTTTTCTGGTCTTAACTATGCCACATTTGAAGTACTGTTGAATTAAATCAAGCAAAGTACGTTCTTTTTGAGACACATTAAAACTCAGAACTGGTTGCCATTTTCTGACATAGTCCTTTTTTTGGCGAAAAGAAATATTAAAACTTCCTTCTCCATCAACAAATCCAACAATGTACCAAGTAAAACAAGAAATTGACAACTGTTTTAAAAGTCTTTCCTGCTGATTATCTCTATTCATCTGATTGTTACTACTGATTTTACAGCAGTACAGATGACCTGCCAAGACTTTCCAGCATTTGGCTAACTTTTTTAACTACAATACTGTGTTTATAGTTACTGCTGCCGTTCACCGGGGCTTCGATTGAAGGCCTTACAGAGCTTGCGCTCCACAAAACCCTCGCAATTAACCTTCCGGCACTGGGCAGGTTTCAGCCCGTATATTTCCTCTTACGAGTTGGCACGGACCTGTGTTTCTG
>CAZPUU010000109.1:0-2044 GCA_964589835.1 uncultured Gammaproteobacteria bacterium | reverse complement strand
CCCGACAAAAACATAAAAAAATATTTGAGCTTGCAAAAGGGTACAGAGGAACCCGCTCAAGACTCATCAAAACAGCGACAGAAGCTGTTCTTCATGCTGATGCGTACTCATATCACGGACGGAAAAGAAAGAAAAGAGATTTTCGAAGACTTTGGATTGCACGTATTGGTGAAGCTGTCAAATCAGAGGGGTATTCGTATAGTAGATTCATCAACGCAATGAAGGCAAGCAAGATCGATCTTGACCGTAAGATACTCGCAAATTTGGTTACAGAAAATAAAGAAGTTTTTAGCGCAGTCGTGAAAAAGGCTTTTGAGGGAAAGAAATAGTACTGCCTCAAAAATCTCTTCACTAAGCCTCCCAACGGAGGCTTTTTTTGTAATAAAGGGAATATGCGTGTCACAAACGTTGCCAATGCAGTAATCGTCAATCCTCATGGTCAGATACTTCTGACCCAGCGGCATGACCCGAAAAACACCTCCATTCACTTAAAATGGCAAGTCCCCGGTGGAAAAATAGAGAAAAACGAACAACCTATCGACGCGTGCGTTAGGGAAGCACACGAAGAAACTGGACTTCATGTGAAAGTCTTGTCCAAATCACCAATAGTTGTTGAGCAAGAATATGAAAATGTAAAATTCTACCTCAATGTATTTTTGACTGCCCCAATTTCTGATACAATAGACACGTCGCTTGACGAGGAAACTGCTGATGCGCAATGGTACGATTTTGCCAATATACAGGATCTTCAAACACTTGATAATACACTTGAAATGATTGAAAAAGCATTGAAATTATGGAAGAAGAGCTAATTGCAATTAAAAACAACGCTATGTCGCGTCTCATGGATGCAAATCAAGACGACGTTGAGCAGATTTACGTAGAATTTTTGGGTAAAAAAGGCATTTTATCACTTGCCCTGAAGGAACTTCCGAAAGTGCCCATCGAAAAAAGAGTAGAAATTGGACGACTTGCAAACGAAATAAAAGATTCACTTGAAGAACAAATCAACGACAAGAGACAAGCGCTTAAAAAAGAAAAAAAACATCAGCCGGTCTTCTCAACCAAAGAAACAGCTTCACTTTACTCTGAAAAACTTGATGTTACTATCCCCGGAAAAAGACCCCCACTTGGATCGCTACATCTGGTAACACAAGCAATCGAGGAAATTACCTCGATTTTTGAAAAAATTGGATTTACGAAAGTGCGTTACCCTGAGGTTGAATTTGACTGGTATGCATTTGAGGCACTCAATTTCCCGGACAATCACCCAGCCCGCGATGACTGGGAAACGTTCTTTATAGATACACAGCCAGATCCCAAAAAGGGACCGGTAATTTTGACTCCACATACTTCATCAGGTCAGATCCGCGAGCTGGAAAAGGGTAAATTGCCGGTCAAAATGCTTAATATCGCAAAATGCTACAGAAGACAATCTGACGTGTCACACACGCAAATGTTTCACCAATTCGAAGGACTCGTTGTAGCCGAAGGAATAAATATTTCTCACTTAAAAGGGGTCTTGGATTATTTTGTAAAATCATACTTCGGACAAAACCGGACCTTTAGGATCCGTCCGTATCACTTTCAATTCACCGAACCTTCATTTGAAATCGATGTCAGTTGCGGGATTTGCAAAGGAGTAGGGTGCAGACTATGCAAAGCGGGATGGCTTGAAATGGGTGGTGCCGGAATGGTCCATCCGAATGTTCTCAAAGCAACAAACGTGGACAGCAATAAATACACCGGCTTTGCATTTGGATGGGGAGTAGAGCGGGTTCTTATGATGAAGGAAGGACTGCAAATCGACGATCTCCGGCTTTTATATTCAAATGATTTAAGTTTTTTGGAACAATTTTAATATGAACATACTTATACCAAACAGTTGGTTGAAAGATTATTTGGAAACAAATGCAACCCCGCAACAATTTGCAGATGCGATGAGCTTAACCAGTGTATCTATAGAAAGAATCAATAAAATTGAGGACGATTGCGTCTACGACATCGAAGTCACAACCAACAGACCTGACCTTATGTCAGTTGA
>CAZPUU010000108.1:0-2045 GCA_964589835.1 uncultured Gammaproteobacteria bacterium | reverse complement strand
CCACGGGCTCCGTATTGGCTCATGCCTTTTCTGTGGGTATGAGCACCAAAAGCAAATGCGGCAAAATATCCGCTGGGCGCCTGCTCTCGGAAACCACTAATTGAAGCGTTATAGTCATCCGCGAGGTTACTGTCTCCAATCGTCGCGGTGAATCCACCCGACCTGGAGTTGATGATCTCATTTTGTCTGGCGGAAAGATTTGCGATTTTTCCGGTTAATTCTGTCTGATAAGCTTTTGCACCGTCAACAATTTTTTGCACTTCCCCTCGTTGTTTGTCGAGGGTGAGTTTAGCGCTTGCGAGCATATTTTGTTCTTTTTCGAGTTTTGTTTTCCGCTCTTCAAGGTCCACGATTTGAAGTGCAACTGCGGTTATTGTTTCTTTGTCTCTTTTGGTATAGCGTTCGTGGTAGGTGATAAGTTTTGTCATGTCTCCGGCACTCTCTCCCGACAGGAAAATCACAAACGGATTGAATCCATAGTTTTTGATGTATGAGTTTCTGACCGTATGATTAAAAATTTCCTGTTTTTCCGAAAGATTTTCGTACCCTTTTTCTATATCCTTCTTTTTAAGAGCAATATCCTTCTCAATGTTTGTTACTTGAAAGTCTATTGAATCAAGTTGTTTTTTCAGACTTGAGAGTTGGCTTTCGAGAGGTTTTGTGGCGTTTTTCGACATGGTAAGAGCGCTTTGAAGGTCAGCAATTTGCTTGTTAAGATCGTCCAATTCATCGGAATAGGCAATATTTTTTATGCTTACCGACACGAAAAACATGAGAATGAGAGTAAGCAGTAGTGTTGTGATTTTTTTAAGTTTCATGATAGTTGTAATTTGTGAAATAGGTTCAACTCGGCTCTCGTTAATGGTATAATAAGTTCTTATTGTTGGGCATGTAGCTCAGGGGTAGAGCGCCATTCTTATAAAATGGATGTCCTTGGTCCGATTCCAAGCATGCCCACTATAAATTCCCCCCTACTCCACCGTCTTTTCCCGGTATCTTGTCCTGTGGTGATTCTGCCAAAACTTCGAAAAGACGGGAACGTTTTGCAATTTCCTGATCTACTAAATTTCTTGCGCGGCCATATTTGAGCCGTGATAATTCCCGGATGAGTTCGGCAACCCTTGGGTTTGCTTTTTTCTTGTCGGCTTCAACGTCTCTAGTCAAATCAAGAGAAAAAGGAAGCGTCGGGTCACCATTAACTAAAGTTTTGACATATGCGTGATATCTTTCTACATTTATAAGATCCCCTTCATTAAAAGTTGGTTGAAATTCATGTTGCAGGTATCCCGCATCGGTAACTCCAACGCGGAATGCGCATTGGGTTCCGACATTTCCAAAGATTGCATTTTTAATATCTTCATCGATTTGTCCGATAAATTGATTGGCAACGGTTAAATTAAGTCTAAATTTTCTCGCTTCGGATAAAATTATCGCAAAATCGGGAGTTGCGAAGTTTTGGAACTCGTCTACGTAGAGGAAGAAATCCTTCCGGTCTTTTTGGGGAGTATCCTGGCGACTCATGGCTGCAACAAGAAGTTTTGGCCTTAAGATAAGACCCAAGAAGTTGCAATTTTCTTCACCAATGCGGCCTTTGTTGAGGGATATAAGGAGAATTTTTTGGTTATCCATCACTTGTCTGAAATTAAATCCGCTTTCACTTTGACCGATAATATTTCTCATCATTTTATTGGTAACGAATCGTCCGAATTTACTGACGATATAGTCCAAAGTTTCGGATTTGTGAAAGTCTGAGGTTTGAGCAATTTGATCCGTCCAGTAGCGTCTGACCATCGGATCATCAACTTTCGGTAGAAGCTCTTGAACAAAAGACATATCGGTTAGTGCTCTTACCACTTCAACGAAAGTATTTCCCTTTTCTGCCATGACTGTCAGCATTGCGTTTCTGACAGAATGCTCAAATCTCGGACCGATGATGCCAGTCTTTTGAGGATCGTAGAGTTTGTACATCATGTTGATGATCGATGAGGTGACAAAATGTTTTTGGTCTTCGGTATCTGCTTCAAGCAGATTAAGACCAATTGGAC
>CAZPUU010000107.1:0-2053 GCA_964589835.1 uncultured Gammaproteobacteria bacterium | reverse complement strand
CCTCCATGTACCCCAATAACTCTTGGGAAAGGGCGGGAGATGTAATTTTGTTGTGGTACAACATTTCATAATACTTTCCGATGTCTTTTGCTGAAGTATCGTTATCTACCATGCTGGTCGAGCCCATTCCGATTTGATACGCGTATGACTGCACATTATCCTCACCTAGACGAATTGTCAAAACATGAGCTGCAGTATTATCGGATTCTTTTAAAGACAGCATTGCCAAATGCTGTAGGGTGTATGGTTTTCCGGGTTTTTCATACCTCAAGCTCCCGGTTCCATAATCCTGTATATCCGACTTCTGAATAACGATTGTGTCTTGAAGATCAACTTCTTTCTTTCCAGCAAGATGGTAAAGGTACGCAACGATTGGAAGTTTATTAATTGAAGCTGCCGTGACAACTGAGCTCGCGTGAACACTTAAATTATCTCCGCTCGACAAATCTTCATAATATATATTGTAATCGCCATTTTGAGTTTTAAGATACGTAATTATCTCATCCCGGATTGCTTCAGGATCTTTCACTTTTGCTTCTCCTCCTAATTTTATTTGCGGAATAAACAATAAATTTCTTCCCAATATAAGCAAAAAGAATGAATAGAATAGTAATATTGCTGCTTTTCTCATATCAGTCTATTATCTTCGGCCTATACTGAAGTGCCTCCAAAACATGTGTCTTTTCAACTTTGGTAACTCCCTCCAGATCGGCTATTGTCCGTGCGATCTTCAACACCTTATTGAAAGAGCGTGCCGAGAGATTGAGGACTTTCATTGCTTCTTTCATGGTTAGTTTTGCATCATCTGAAATATGCAAAAATTCCTTCAAATCCCGCGCACTCATCTCACTATTCATTATAATTTTCTTCCCGGAAAACCGTTTCCGTTGGATAGAATGTGCTTTTTCGACTCTCTTGCGAACACTTTTTGAGTTTTCTGCCTCTTCGCCGTCTTCAACAAGTTTTTCAACCTTAACGGCAGGAACATCTATATGAATATCTATTCTATCAAGAAGCGGACCGGAAAGTTTTTTCTGATATTTGAGTACTTGTCCGGCAGAACACGTACACACTTTCGTATCGTCCCCAAAATAGCCGCAAGGGCAGGGATTTGCTGCTGCAACGAGCATGAACCGGGATGGAAAAACAACCCTCTCACGGGCGCGGGAGATACTCACTATTCCGTCTTCCAAGGGTTGGCGCAATGCTTCCAGAACGTAGCGGGAAAATTCAGGCAATTCGTCCAAAAAAAGCACCCCTCGATGAGCAAGAGAAATCTCCCCGGGTCTGGGATTGGCACTTCCTCCGACGAGTCCCACATGGGAAGTCGTATGATGCGGACTCCGAAAAGGACGAACACGGATAATAGACTTTCCCTGTAAAAGTCCCGAAATGCTATATATTTTTGTCACTTCCAACGACTCGTCGAAAGAGAGTGGTGGGAGAATTGAGGGTATTGTTTTGGCAATTAATGTTTTTCCAGCCCCCGGTGGACCTTTTAAAAGAATGTTATGCCCGCCGGCAACGGCTACCTCAACGGCTCTTTTTACGTACGCTTGTCCCTTGACATCTCTCATGTCAAACTCGTATTCTTCTTCAATATCTTTCTCATCAAATTTGACCGCCACCAACGGTTCGATCAGGACATTTCCTACCAAATGATTAAATAATTCCTTAAGGCTTTCAACCGGGTAAATGGAAATTCCGTGGACGATCTCAGCTTCGTGTTTGTTTTGCGACGGAATAAATACGTTCTCGATGCCTTTCTTACGCGCCTCCAATACCATCGGCAGGACACCTTTTGAGACCCGCAGTCTTCCGTCAAGAGATAATTCTCCGATTAAAAGAGCGGACTTTGAATCAAAAGAGAGCTGACCGGAGGAGATAAGTATTGAGACTGCAATCGGAAGATCAAATGTTGGCCCCTCTTTCGGTAAATCCCCGGGAGCCAGATTAACTGTAACTTTTTTTGCCGGAAACTCCGCTCCGCTATTTTTGATTGCCGAACGGACCCTCTCTCTTGACTCTTCAACTGCCTTGTCGGGGAGACCGA
>CAZPUU010000106.1:0-2072 GCA_964589835.1 uncultured Gammaproteobacteria bacterium | reverse complement strand
GTGGCTGGAATGGGGATCGAACCCATGACCGCAGCGTTATGAATGCTGTGCTACGAACCAGCCGAGCTCTCCAGCCACAATGAGGTTCATTTTATCATTTTGAAGGCAAAAAGACAAAGACACTATAATTCATTTGCCAATAAGTACTGCTCTACCGGCGCAAAATCATCGGTTAGAATTGGTTTTGAAACAATACTTCCACTCCAAAATACATTGAGTGAATACAACACAGGATCTATTTGCATTGTCTTATTTTTGAATCCAAAAAGCATAAGATTTTGCAATTTTTTATCGTCAAGACTATCCACCGGTATTACTCCCACTTTCGGAAAAACAGAGGAATAAGTGCTGTATTCAGCCTGGAAAAAACCGCCATTAGAACCACCGATTGCCGAAATTAAGTTGGTAACAATTATGCCGTTTTTTGAAAGCAATTTGTCTATGTCTTCAACAGCTTCACGGGTGGTAAGCTGGAAAGGAACCGTCCAATTTGAAAAAGCGTCTACAAAAACAGCGTCATAACTACCAGCCTCTTTCACGCTTAAGCGATTAAGAAATGTACGTCCATCTTCATGGTAAATTCTAAGTCTGGGATCAGCTCTCAGGCCGAATTCCTTCTTCGAAATATCGGTTAACATCGGATCAATTTCAACAACATCCATGGTAATGTCCCTATACCTTCTGAGGAAATCCTTTGGCACAGAGTATGCACCGCCGCCTATCATAAGAATTTTTTTTGCCTCAGGATTAATTTTTTTCACCAAATGATAGTATTTTGAATAATCATATACAAGCTCTGAACTATCCAAATATATTGCTGAGTGAATTTTATTATCAATTTTTAAAAACTTCATTGAGTCACGTACAAGAACTTGTATATTTGAATAATTGCTCTCAAAATTCTTACCCTCGGGACGGATATAAAGGTTATTTAACAAAATTAGCAGAAAAATGCCCCCAATTGCAGCAACTTTGCTTTTTATCCGGGATGCTGAAAGGAGCAGGGACAATAGTAAAAGCGCGACACTTAACCCTAAAATGATATTTGTTACACCAAAAGAAGCGATAAGAACAAAACCGGCTAAAAATGTGCCTGCAATACTCCCTGCAGTTGAAATGGCGTACAGATTTCCGACAGTTCCTCCAAGTGTTTTCATGCTTTTTACCTTCAACTTAGCAGCAATCGGAGTCACCATACCAAGAAATATACTGGGAGCGGTAAAGAGAAGAATGGTTGCTATCAGAACTTTTATACTCAACGGTAAGAAAAGAGCGTTGAGGGCATTTAAAATCGGGACTTTTAAAAACCCTATCCCCGCAACAAAAATTGAAGAGAGGAACAGAATCACTGCCAACGTCGCAAAGTCTACTTTTTTGTCAGCAACCTTTCCACCCAAAAAATAGCCAATAGAAAGACACCCGAGAATAATACCTATTAGACTCGTCCATACAACGAGAGAAGTCCCAACATACGGAGCCAGAATTCTTGATCCACACAACTCGAGGATCATAACGATCCCACCGGTAATAAAAACAACGAACTCAAGAAGGTATTTTTTCATAAACAAACAAGAACTATGACGAGGCGTGGCGGAGAGGGGGGGATTCGAACCCCCGATAGGCGAACCTAAACATGATTTCCAATCATGCGCCATAGACCACTAGGCGACCCCTCCTTCGTGCAAGAATACTGAATTATGAAGCAAGAATTATGAATTTGCAAACTTCATGATCAAAGGCAATGCGTTTTTAAAAACTTCTTTATCGCTTTTATACGTTAATTTTTCCAATACATCTTCTTGAGGCACCCACTGCACATCTTCCATCTCAAAATCGTGCTTTGAAATATCTCCACCCAAATATTTCATAACAAAAAAATACACTGTTTTTTTGATCTTTTCCTCCTTGAATTTGTACCAATAAATCACGGGCTCAAGCACATCCACAATTTCTCCTTTTGCCCCCGTCTCCTCCTCAACCTCCCTTAGCGCAGTTGATTCTTTACTCTCTCCCGCAACTTTGTCTCCAATAAGTCCTTTTGGAAATCCCCATCCATGATGATATGAATGCTG
>CAZPUU010000105.1:0-2090 GCA_964589835.1 uncultured Gammaproteobacteria bacterium | reverse complement strand
TGATCATTAGTTTTTGAGACTAACCTGTATACCATTCCAGCACTCGCCCTAAATTAGTTTGTTATTTGAACCTGTTTATTATATACTCAAACGCATTCGCTTACAACCAAATATGACTAAATTATTAAAAGATGTCTTGCTTCCTGCTCATGTTTCACCTTTGCATTACAGTATTTATCTGGAGCCTGATTTGGAGAATTTTATTTTCATCGGTGAGGAAACTATTGATATAGAACTCAAAAAAGAGGTCGGTGAAATAACTCTACATTCTGCAGACATAGAGGTACTATCGATACACATCACTCACAAAAAAGAGACAGTTCAAGCCCGGAAAATCAGCTATAACGACAAGGCGGAAACGGTGACTTTTGCTTTTTCGTCAAAAATACCGAAAGGTAGAGCTCAGATAAAAATCAAATTTTCCGGAATTCTCAATGACAAGATGAGAGGCTTTTATAGAAGTAGATACGACTATAAGGGGAAGACGTATCACATGGGGGTAACTCAATTTGAATCTACGGATGCACGGCGTGCCTTTCCCTGTTTTGACGAACCCGCGCACAAAGCAACTTTTGATGTGTCGTTGAAGGTTCCCTCCGATAGAACGGTTATTTCAAATACATTGGAGGAGGAAATAGTGGAGCACGAGGGCGGATACAAAGTAGTGCGTTTTGAAAAATCACCAAAGATGTCGAGTTATTTACTCGCATTTATTGTGGGACACTTTGAGTTTGTTGAAACAAAATCCAGGGAGGGGATAAAAGTAAGGGTGTATGTGACGCCGGGCAAGAAGAAACAGGCACAGTTTGCATTGGAGGCAGCCTCAAAAATAATGGATTTTTATCATGATTATTTCGGAATTGCATATCCGTTACCAACCATGGATCTTATCGCAATTCCCGATTTTGCGAATGGTGCGATGGAGAATTGGGGAGCCGTTACGTACCGCGAAACTGCACTTTTAGTCGATCCAGAACACTCATCTCTCCACACCAAGCAGTGGGTTGCTTTGGTTATAGCCCATGAATTGGCCCACCAATGGTTCGGCAATTTAGTAACTATGAAGTGGTGGACCCACTTGTGGTTGAATGAGGGCTTTGCGTCATTTATGGAGTATCTGGCGGTTGATGAATTATTTCCCGAGTGGCGTGTGTGGACGCAATTCGTGTATACGGAGCAAGCGCGTGCACTTTCTCTTGACGGGCTTACAAATACCCATGCGATAGAGATACCCGTTCATCATCCCGGCGAGATAAGCGAGATATTTGATGCCGTGTCGTATTCAAAGGGGGCATCTGTTATTCGGATGCTTCAGGCATATGTAGGTGAGGCAAATTTCCAGAAAGGACTTTCCCATTATTTAAAGAAGCACCAATACTCAAATGCTGAAACTGAAGATCTATGGAGAGCGCTTGAGAAAGTATCAGGAAAGCCGGTTGAAATGATCATGAAAAATTGGACTTCAAAGCCGGGTTATCCGTTGATTTCAGTAGATAAGAAGAATGGAAAACTGATGCTCTCACAGGAAAGATTTTTTGCAAGCGGAAAGCCGGATAAATCAACAGAAACAAAGTGGATGGTGCCGATTTCAACCGTTACAAGTAAAAGTAAAGCCGCACAACAGTATTTGCTGACTGGAAAAAAGATGACAGTTGAGGGAGTTGAAGAAGATACATGGATAAAAGCAAACGCTGACGAGACGAGTTTTGTACGGATAAAATACACAAGAGAAATTTTGCAGGATCTTGAAGAGCCAGTATCATCAAAGACATTATCTGAAGAAGGGCGTTTTGCCCTTGTCAGAGATGCATTTGCGCTTGCTGAAGCGGGATACATTTCTTCAGATGAGGCCTTGGAGCTTGTCGTGTCGTATAGAGATGAGGATAGTTATATTGTCTGGGCAGAAGTTGCACTGCATATCTTGGAATACAAATCGTTGCTTTTTGGGACGGATTTATATAACGCATACCTTTCTTACGGGAAAAGTGTTCTTGAAGGAATTGCTCTTAGAGCAGGGTGGCAGAAGAGGAAGTCTGAATCACATGAAGAAACTTTATTAAGGTCAACTACTACATATGCGTTGGGATCTT
>CAZPUU010000104.1:0-2105 GCA_964589835.1 uncultured Gammaproteobacteria bacterium | reverse complement strand
TGCCAGATATTAGGAGTAAGCTGCTCAACAGGTTCACCCCGAAAAGGGGAAAGATCCCATTCTTTGTAATTCATCGGGCAATTGTATCCCCTGAAACACACGAATTACAAGTTTTCCGCTTGCCATGTGAGGCTGGCACTTCTATAATAAGACCAATGAAAATTGATGTAAAAAAAGTTGCTAAATTATCAAATCTCACACTTTCCCCAGACGAAGAAGTCGAATTCGACAAACAACTCAGCGATATTATCGTTTACATCGAGCAATTGAATTCCGTAGATACTTCCAATACCAAGGCGACAGCTCAGGTAACCGGACTGGTCAACCGAACCCGTAACGACAATTTTTCCGACGATATGCTTTCTGTAGATGAGGCCCTCTCCGGCACCGCAAAAACACACAACAATATGTTCGTCGTCGACAAACTCGTCGACACTACATAATAAGAGACAAGAATTAAAATCGTAAATATGGACCTTTTAAATTTAACTATCACCGACATAATCGATGGGTACAAGAAAAAGAGTTTTAGTGTATCCGAGATAGTTAATGCCTATCTTGAAAGAGTGGAGAGGCTTAATCCGAAACTCAATGCGTACATCACTATCGATTCGGAAAATGCAAAAAGGAAGGCGCTCGAACTTGACGGAAAAGAAGTCTCAAATTCTCTTCACGGCGTACCATTCGGCATCAAAGACATGTTTCTGACAAAGGGAGTCAAAACCACAGCGGCGTCAAACGTGCTGAACAACTATATCCCACCGTATACAGCAACAGCTGTCGACAGGCTCGAGCGCAACGGTGCAATTTCTCTTGGCAAACTTAACCACGACGCATGGGCACATGGATCATCAGGCGAGAACAGCGACTTTGGAAATACACTAAACCCTTGGAACACGGACTACATACCGGGCGGGTCTTCATCGGGATCAGGAACCGCTGTTGCAGCGGGCTTGAGTACTTTTGCAACTGGAACCGACACCGGAGGGTCCATACGGCTTCCCGCTTCATTTACCAATACTGTAGGCCTCAAACCGACGTACGGCCTTGTCAGCCGTTACGGGGTGATTTCTATGGCCTCTTCTCTGGATAGTATCGGCCATTTTTCAAAAACAGTTCGCGACAGTGCCGTAATTCTTAATGCCACAGCAGGATCCGACGGATACGATGCTACGGTTGCTGAAAGAGAAAAGGAAGACTATTTACGTGAAATCGGCAAAGACCTAAAGGGGCTTAAAATCGGTGTTCCGAAAGAATATGTTGCCGAAGGCCTATCGACGGATGTTAAAGAAAAATTTGAGGATTCTTTAAAAGTGCTTCAAAAGCTTGGAGCAGAAGTTATCGGTATCTCACTACCCCATACAAATGAGGGAATTGCAGTCTACTACATTATCCAGCCCTCAGAGGTCTCTTCAAATTTAGCACGGTATGACGGCATCAGGTTCGGGAATGACAGATCGCACTTTGGAAAGGAAGCAAAAAGAAGAATTATGCTGGGAACCTTTACACTTTCTTCCGGCTATTATGATGCGTACTACAAAAAGGCAATGGAGGTCAGAACTCTCATAAAACAGGATTTTGATGAAGCATATAAAAAGGTTGATGTTATTGTCTCTCCCGTCTCTCCTACTCCACCTTGGAAATTTGGAGAGAAGGCCAATGATCCGTTGGCAATGTATTTGTCTGACGCATTGACAGTTACTATAAATCTTGCAGGTATTCCGGGGCTTTCGGTGCCGGCCGGCTTTTCACCTGAAGGGCTTCCGATCGGTATTCAATTTTTGGGCCCCCATTTCTCTGAATCAACCCTATTTCGAGTCGGGCACGCTTACGAGACGGAAACACAGTTTTATAAAAAAGTACCAAACTTATGAATATTAGACAATTACAAGACTATTTACAAATTTTTTCAAAGGAAGGATATGCCAAAGATCCGGGTACCCGCAATCCTGATGGCTCAAAGACAATCCGGCATGATTCTCACGATAGTAAATGGTCAACTATCGATACGTACTGGGGTGGAGAACCCTATGCAGGCTGCGAAACCATATCATTTGAGAAAAAACCGTGCTGGTCAATGGTATATTACGGTACGGTCGATTCAA
>CAZPUU010000103.1:0-2126 GCA_964589835.1 uncultured Gammaproteobacteria bacterium | reverse complement strand
TTTCTTGTAATATAGCTTCAGCTTTGGTAAAATACATTTCTATGGCAATGATGTGCGACAACTGCAGCAAAGGAATTATGTATGGGCATAAGGTTTCCCATGCTAAAAACCGCTCTAACAGAACCTGGAAACCAAATCTTCACAAAAAGACAGTTATGTTCAATGGTAAGAAAATCAATGCAAAACTTTGTACGAAGTGTTCGAAAATGTTCAAAAAAGCCGAAAGTCTTTTGCAGGAACAAAAAATTTCTTCTTCGATTGCAACCGCTTAACTATAGCAACCGTCTTTATCTGTAGAACTATTCTTGATAATTTTTAAAATGCTGTCCGGGTTAATTCAGTTAGTGATGACCATTGTTGTAAGTATCGTTTCTTACACAGTTCAGTTGGCGGATTCATTAGATACTTTCATGAAGTTTTTGGGAATTTTTTAGATGAGATTGAGGTTTTGCAATAATTTTGATCCTTCCTCTCCGAATCCATTGACAAAATCCTTATAATTCATAGGATTTTTTCCTTCCACCTGAATTCTATTTTCCGGCAGTAATTTTATTCTTAGTTTTTGATTTTTAATTTCGGAAACAAACCAAACACCAGGCCATGGATAAAATGCGCGGATCATATTTTTGATTTTGTCTCTTTCCGGAATTTTTTCCAAATCGATCATCCCGTCTTTTTTTTCAATTTTATATGACCATGATTCCTTGTCATGATCTTGATGTATTTCCATTAACTTTTCTCCGCGTTCCAATTTTTCAATTTGCTCAACGACCAAGTTCCCTCCAATTTCAAACAATAATGAGAGAAGGTCTTCAGAAGTTTCGTTTCCTTGTAAAGTGTATGGCTGTTGAGACAGTATCGGTCCGTGATCAACTTGATCATCAAGCCTTATCAGAGTTACGCCGACAGTCTCTTCGCCATTTAATAATTGGTATTGGATGGGGGAGGGACCTTTATATTTTGGGAGGAGAGAAGGGTGAATATTGATAATTCCTTCAGGAAATGCAGCAATAATCTCATTTGGTACGAGGGCGCCATAAGAAGCAAGAACAGCTACGTTGTGATGAGCGACTTCATTTATGCTATTTTTTAATTCCGACGCTTTTGTTGCTGTGATATGCCTTATATTGTTAACGTCGCAAAATTTTAGAAATTGAGATTTCGGATCCGATTCTGTTGTTATGACAAGATCCAATCCATGAGGAATAAGTTTTTCAATTACAGGCAGTGTATACCATCCACTGCCAAAAAAAACGATTTTGTTTGTCATTGTGATATTTATTTACTTATAAACTTGCTGTCATTTTCCATTTACAATTTTTATGACTTCGTCGATTGCTGCGCGAGACTCATCTCTCATCTTTCCAACGGCCTGATCGAATTCTCCTAAGCCACCATTTTCAGGCAAAGCCATTTCCTCAAGCCTCTTAACAACTGCCCTTCTGTAGCTAAATGATGCAGCGTTTGGGGTAACATCTTGTTTGTGAAACATTCTTTGCCCCATCTTATCAAAAAAACGCAGAAAACCATACGCGTAAAACAAGTCATCTGTTACGGGATTTCCAAGATCATCAATCCCATGGAGTAGCACAACATGCTTATTGTTATGCTTTCTTAACTGGTAGGCCAATCTCCTATCTGATCCTTCTGGAATAACCAATGCCTTTCTCGGTATGCCGATGTGTTGTTCGGGATAGTTACTTCTACTATAGAGCCCGGGTTCTACCTCTTGCGCCCCGCAAACAATGATTCTGCCACTCTCCAGTTCTTCAGAATTATTCCCGTTGATTTTAAGAAAGACGGATCCATATCCGCCGAAATCTCCATTTGAATAGAGTGTCCCCCCATGTCTGAATGAATTTTCAACTCTGTCACCGATCATGTATGAAGCCTGTTCAGCCCTGCTTTCGACAGGAAGAGACCTTGGGCCATTTTCAATATTTAATCCCATAGTGTATGTATTATACTAAAAATTTATTTAGATTTCATCCTAAATTTTTATCGATTTTAATTAGGGTATAATATCGAAAGTTATTTTCCTTTTATCTAAAATAATGAAGCCACTGGTCGCTTTGTCAAAAATTACAATTCTTTTTCTCCTTTTTATCATCGTTAATTACTTTTAC
>CAZPUU010000102.1:0-2189 GCA_964589835.1 uncultured Gammaproteobacteria bacterium | reverse complement strand
GAATTTTTTGACCCGTGTTAAAATTTCTCATCGTCATTTCTTTGTATATTTTTTTTCCTATTAATTTAGAAAAAGAACTTTTCATAAGACCCTCCAAAAGAGTAGTCATATAAATAACACCGTCACCTTTTTCGACAAAATCTATGCCATCACGGACTTCTATTTCCCGGATCACCTGATCAACTGTCGCTGGTGGAATAATAAAAGAAATATATTTCCTCACGTCGTCCCTTTTCCACAATGATGGAACGCCCGCAATAATTTTCTTTAACCTATTGTGAGAGATGGTAGCAATTTTTATCTCAAATCCACAATCCTTCATGAGCGCTTTTTCTATTTCTTCAACAAGCTCTTTATTATTTTTCCGGTCCGTTCTGAAAATCACATTACCACTATTTATGTATGTTGCAACATCAGAAAATCCCATATTTTCAAAACACAATTTTAAGTTTGCCATTTTGACTAAGGAATTTCCGCCGACATTAATGCCCCTAAGAAGGGCGACATATTTCATAAAGCTAGTGTACCATTTTTATTTGAGAAGATTTATTTCTGGTGTTATACTTGCAAGAGATGAAAACCACACTTAATCCATACCTCAACTTTAAAGACCAATCAAAAGAAGCAATGGAGTTCTACCATGGAATTCTTGGAGGCAAACTTGATGTCCAGACATACAAAGACGCAGGATTTCCCCATGATCCAAAAGATGACGATCGAGTCATTCATGCAAATTTAATGACTGCTGAGGGTATAAATATTATGGCAAGCGATGGAGGAGATGACCATCCGGTTCACATGGGTGACAACATTCACCTGAGCCTGGTCGGGACCGATGAAGATCAACTAAGAAATTGGTTTTCTAAGCTTTCCGAAGGAGGGAAAATAGACATGCCGCTTGAAAAACAATTTTGGGGAGACATTTACGGACAGCTGACAGATAAATTTGGCGTTCACTGGACAGCAAATATCACAACAGAAGAAGCAATTCAAAAAAGAGAACAAAGCTAAATATGAAAAGATCACCGGTCGTACATTTTGAAATGCCCTACAAAGACGAAAAAAGGGCAGTTGATTTTTATTCCAAAGTATTTGGTTGGGATATGAATGCACTGGGTCCATCCATGAATGGATACATCCTTGCCGGAACAACTGAAACCGTCAATATGCAGTCGACACAACCGGGAGAAATTAACGGTGGATTTTTTCCTGCAACCGATGAGAACAACCGTCATCCTCTTGTTACTATCTCTGTTGAGGATATTAAGGAGGCAATGAAAATGGTAACAGACAATGGAGGAGAAGTTCTTGGCGAGCCGGTTGATATCCCCAACGTTGGAAAATATGTTGCAATTCAAGACTCCGAAGGCAACAGAGCCAGCATCCTACAACCAACTTCTTAAAATTCTTTTAGTTTGATATAGGATTTTTTCTTCTAGAACGAACCATTGGGATTACCAGTAAAAACCCTATTATTACCGGGACGCCCCACATAATGTGAAGCCAGTGAAGCTCCCGCAGCACAATGATTTCAACGGTGAACCAGATAATAAATCCTCCCATTGCCATCCCGGCAAGCACCCAATCCATTTTGCTTCTGTGAAACACTTCAAAAAAAGCTGCTGTTGTCAAAATTCCCATACCGGTTAGAATAAGCCCCGGAATAAGAAAGTCCGGGAAAACTCCATGCATCATCTCTGGCGGCATTTTCATAATATGTCCATCGGGCGCAAATGTTAAAAGTGTTCCGCCGGTAACTCCACCCCAACCCTCATATGCAAGGATAATTAAAAGTAAAATCCGCTGCCACGTTCTATTTATCATATGGCTCATTTTAATCCGTAAATAATATCTCTTGCCATGATTTAGATCACTAAAAAGGAAGCTCATTCATTAACAATTTAACTCTTGACTTAATTAAGTGAAGGGTTTATTATGTTTGTGTTATGGATATTTATACAGCACTTGCAGAGCCCAACAGAAGACGAATCATAGAACTTATTGCAAAAAAGGGTAGCCTTACTGCAACAGACATTTCTGATAAATTTGAAATATCCGCACCTGCGATCTCTCAACACTTAAAGATCTTAAGAGAATCCAAATTAGTACATATGGAAAAAGTCGCGCAGCGAAGAATCTATAGAATCAATGCCGACAAATTGGACGAAATAGAAGAGTGGATAGCAAAG
>CAZPUU010000101.1:0-2193 GCA_964589835.1 uncultured Gammaproteobacteria bacterium | reverse complement strand
TCATAGCGCGGACTTACTTTTCTTCTAAAAATAAGCTCAATTATCATGAAGAAAAATCGCCCTCCATCAAGTGCCGGGATCGGCAAGATATTAAGTACAGCCAAATTGAGAGACAAAAGCGCTGTGAACCACAATACCGCAAACCAACCGGCCCGGACAGCCTCACCGGTCAATTGAGCAACTCCAATAGGACCCGCTACTCCCTCGGGTTTGATACCCTTGGTCAGAAGATCTCCGACCATTTGTCCGAGACCTCCCAATATCATCCATGAGAATTTCACGGCTTCGATAGTTCCATAAATCGGTGCCTCAAGCCATGAATATTTTTTCACTTCAATGTCGGTAATACCTACCCCCATTGCCCCCTCGTTCTTTGGTGCATTAACCCGTGGGGTCAGTTTTGTAACAAATTCCTGTCCGTCTCGGAGAAGATAAAGAGTTACCTCCTGGCCTTTGAATTTCTTAGTCTGCGCTATAAATGCCGCCGTATCTTTTATTTCAATGTCATTTATACGTACAACTTTGTCACCCTTCTTGATCCCGGCAATCGCCGCTGGTGATGAGGGAGATACTTCAGTGATAATAACTTTGTCGGTAGGTAATGGAACCCCTTGAGAAGCAAACAAAAAGGATATTAGAACAACCGCCAGAAGGAAATTCATGATAACACCTGCAATAACAACAGAAATCCTTTGCCAGAGCGGCCGGGCATAAAAAGCCCTCTTCATGTCGGTATCACTTTTTACAACTACTTCATTTTTGGCTTTTATTTTTCCTCCCCCGGCATCATCCTCCCCATACAATTTTACAAATCCTCCAACAGGGAGCCAATTGATCGAGTAAACCGTTTCACCGATTTTTTTTCCAAATGCCCGTGGAGGAAATCCTATTCCAAACTCCTCAACTTTGATACCTAATTTCTTTGCTACAAGAAAATGACCAAATTCGTGAATCAAAACAAGAACAGACAATATGAGTACAAATGCAATTACCGTCAGAAGCATAGAAAACCATTATAGCATCTTCTCTAAAGATTTCTAAGCAGTTTCGGAAGAACCTTCTTCGGAGGCTAGAATTGCAAGATCAACCGCGTCCAGCGCACCGGAAGGAATACCTTGAGCTAATTCAACTGCCGGCTGCCGTTCTTCAAACATTAATCTTCTGATCGTTTGTCCCCCCATCTCATTGCCTTCAGAAAAGTAATGCGCAGACACCCTCACGGCATCTGCATTTGTGTAGTTACCCTCCCGCAGCCTTTGAAGTCTTTCTCGGTATTCCTCTTCCTCAAGAGGTCCCAGATATTTTCCTGCGTTCTTAAGAACATATCGCAAGTCCACATCAGACTCGGTACCCTCGTCTATATGAGCCAAAGCACGGTCAAATTGAGATTTTTCAAGGTCACGAAAGAATTCCCGGGCATTGCTGTTTCTTGCTCTTTGAAGTTTTGGTGTACCAAACCGTTCCGCAACCATTTTTTTCTCCGCTTCAACCCTCTTCCCTTTTGTTCTTCCACGGCCAATATGCGAAGGGTCTTTTCTTCCGGTAAATTTGATGACGGGTGATGGAAGTTCAGCTGATTCTGAGAAATCCATCTCAGGAGAAGTCATATTATATTTCTGAGCGCACGAACTCTTTTAACTTGATGTTCTCGCCGAGCTTGGCGACTGCTTCGGTCACAAGATCGTTGATGGTTCGTGATCCGTCCCGGATATATTCTTGCTTGAGAAGATCATCAACCGTTTTTGGATTCATTGCAGCAACTTGCATTGCCACTTCGTGAGCCAAGTGTTTGAATTCATCAGTTCTTGCAACAAAATCAGTTTCACACAAAAGACTTACCAACACTCCGACTTTTCCAGTTTGGTGCACATATGCCTCAACAAGTCCTTGACCGGTTTCGCGGTCAGACTTTTTTGCAGCTTTTTCAAACCCTTTTTTTCTCAAAACCTCTTCTGCTTTTTTCATGTCGCCCTTGGCTTCTTCCAATGCCATTTTGCAATCCGAAAAGCCAGCCTGTGTTTTTTCTCTTAATTCTTTAATTTGTTGTGCGGAAATATTCATATGGTTAACAATTTATTTTTTTTCTGCTGTTTTCTTCATTTCAGCGGCTACTTTTGCAGCTTTTTCGGCAACTTTATTGTCAGCCTTTGCTTTCTCCTTTGATCCCTCAAGCCATGCATCGATAAGAAATGA
>CAZPUU010000100.1:0-2264 GCA_964589835.1 uncultured Gammaproteobacteria bacterium | reverse complement strand
TTGTAATGTCTCCTCCGGCGGTTGTAGTACCGGACAAATACAGATCTCTAAAAGTACGGGATGGAGATCCGAGATCATAGATCGCATCACCGCTCGGCCCGATTGTGCCGGCAACTTCTAGAGCGAACAAATTACTGTCTGCGTCAAGAGAAGTTGGGGCTACTTTTATTCCAACGCTCCCATTGGAAAAAACTACATTGCCCGCAGAATTTGCAGCAATGGTTGGATCAGTAATGGCATTACCTGACGAGAGTAGGGTTATTGTCCCATCAAGCCCACCTGATCCTGTATTGTCTGTCCCGACATACAAATTGCCGGCTGAAGTATCAAAAAAGAGAGTTGAGCTAGCCTGAGTAGATCCCCCCAATGCAAAATCATGAGTGGTATCGGTCGTACGGATCAGGTCGGGGGTTGGAATATTTTCTATCGTGAAGGGAGAAACTCCTGCTGAGGTTATTGATGCATCAAGATCTTGCAGTACTTGTTGAAGAACATTTGAACTTGAATTCGTAAGATTATCATATACCCCAACAAGATTTGCTCCTGAAGTAAGATTGTCGCTTCCCGCGGCATCAAGTGCTATTGATGACCAAGCAGGAACACCTCCCTGAACCTGCAGTACTTGTCCATCGGTAGTTCCAATTGGCAAGGTATCAAGGACGTCAGCGCTTGAAGCGTAAATGAGGTCCCCCGTTGCATAGCTAGTAAGTCCGGTTCCCCCCACACTTGTTGCTAAAATTCCGTTTTTCACAGCTTCAGCATTGATCGTTCCACCGGCGTCAATCGTAAGTGTATTTACGATTGAAGTATCCGTAAGACAGTTAGAACATGTACCCCGCGCGACAACAGTGCTAAGCGTTGAAATATCGTTGATAGTAAGCCCGTCAATTGCTATGTCTGTACCTGCAAGTAACTCGACTGCGCCTGTTTCACCCTGAAACGAAGAAACGGTTATGGGAAGCTCCACAGAAATTGTAGGCGTTTGCGGATCACCGGTTATAACGATATTGTCACCAGCCTCAATACTGTACACAACATTGGGAGCAGTAAGGTTGCCGATAAAAACTCCCTCTCCCTCAACCAAAGCATCTTCCCTGACTGTTAGCTTCTTTTTGCTTTCAACCGGAAGAGAAAATGTGATACGCCCAGCCAGCTTCAATTTGCTAGTCTCGGTTCCAAGAACTTGACCTTGAGATGCCTCCTTTAGCGCAAGCTCATCCTTTTGTTGCTGAATTAAATCTTGTGCAGCCTGAAGAACTCCCCAGGACAGCATAAAGAGGATAACAAGAAGAGAGGAAAAAAATACTTTTTTCTTCGTAGGCTTGAGGCTGCTAAACTCCACAAACAGCTTTACATCTGACTGAAAATGATCCCGTTCAGCCTCGGCATTTTTAAAGAACCCACCGACTCCGTTGACCAGCTTACCGAACCCGTGAGAAACGTTAATTTGCTCTTCTGTAAGCTCATCACGTCCTATAGCATTTCGCTGGTCTATTATTGATGCATCTGCGCCGGTAGAGCGGTTGAGAAGCGCTTCAAGATCCTCGAGACGGTACCAAAATTCTCCTTTTGAGTCCACAACAGGGGGAACAGCATAGCGCTCGCTGAGGTATTGTAGGGTCTCGACCGAGACCTCTAATTTTCGCGCTGCTTGTTTTAAATTAAATAACTTCGTCGATAATTTAAGACGATCAGAATCCATAGAAAACGGGTTATATTTACTGTATATATATTTGCCTTGACGCGTCAATGTTCGTTAATGTCAAACACTGTAACAAACTATATTGATTTTTTAGAAAATTGAAGCAAACTGTTAATTCATGAAAACTGATGCCAATAGAGTTGATATATTAGTATATATTTAGATACATTCACTTCTAAAAATTCGCTAGCAAAGAAACGTGCGGGAATAATTATTTTTAAGATAATCCAAAACAACTCATAGTTTTAAAGGGGCTTGTGAAAACGGAAACATAAGTTTTTCATTTTTCACGAATAGTCAACAGCTAAAATTTTGGAGGCATGATTTTGAGGCTAATTTATTTTATGCATGCTTTTAAGACTTTTATAATATTCCAAAACTTAAATATTGAGCACTTTATGTACCTTATAGATTCAGTTTAGCTTTAAAATCATTACTTACTTGATTGTAAAGGATAGAAGAATTATGCAAACTAATTTAATTCGTATTTTCATGAATTCTCTTTGCTAACTTTTCGGAGTAGGGGTTTCATCAATGAAAAGAACTTCTATTCCCAAGAAGA
>CAZPUU010000099.1:0-2321 GCA_964589835.1 uncultured Gammaproteobacteria bacterium | reverse complement strand
AAAAACGGAATGCTACGTCATCTGACAATTTGTAATTTTTGAGTAACAATCTCAAATTTTCTGTTCCGTGAGCTCGATACACATAATTCGGGCTTTTCCACCCAAGAATCTTATCGGCTCCTTCGGTCAGTATCCCCTTGTACCCAAGCTTCTCAATTACACTTCCTATCCAGTCGTTATAAATAAGCTCTGTGTTGCGAAAAACTGTAGGTGTCACTCCAAAAATCCGCTCAATAGTCTCTTTGTGCAATTTAATTTGGCTGATATACTCATCTACCGAATAAAGAAAAGAAAGTGAGTGGTAGTAGGTTTCATCCAATAACTCTACTCTGCCTGTCGCAACCAATTCCTTAAAGGAATCGATCACCTCAGGCATATATTCCTCCGCTTGCTCCAGAAAAACACCTGAAAGTGAATACGATATTTTGAACTCAGGATACTTATGAAGTAATGCAAGAAAAGTTTTATTTGCCGGCAGATAACACTTATTAGCCACCTTTGTAAAAACTTTTTTGTTGTTAAGATCCGTTTGATCATCTGCATCAAAATAATTTTGGTTGTGACCAATGTCAAAAATCCGGTATTTTTTAATACGGTACGGTTGATGAACCTGAAAATACATGCAAATATTCATATTTTAGTGAACAAGGGTCCGGTATAAATTCAACGTCTCGTTAGCTGCTGTATCCCACGAAAATGATCCTACTTCATTTCTCCCATTCAATTGAAGAGTATTTTGTAACGATGGGAAAGAAATTACCGACAATATTTTGTTTGCCATTTCGTCAACATCCCAGAAATCAACTTTAAGCGCATTCTGAACGATCTCAGAAACCCCGGATTGCTTTGACATAATAACAGGAGTCCCATGAATAATCGATTCAAGAGCTGCTATTCCGAATGGTTCACTAACTGACGGCATCACAAATACATCTGCGAGTTTAAAAATATGTGCCAACTCTTCCCCACGCAAAAAGCCTGTAAACAACACTTTATCTGAAATCCCTAAAGACGCAGCCTGACGCATCATTTGAAATTCCATATCCCCAGAGCCGGCCATAACAAATAGCACATTTTGCTCATATTCCAATACCTTTTTGGCAACAGTCAGAAAATACTCGGGACCTTTCTGAAGGGTTATACGTCCTGCGAATAGCACAATCTTCTTCCCATCATTTTTGAGCTGGAAAATACGCTCATCGACACCGCTTCCATACTCATCGGCGTTGATTCTATTGTGTACTGCAAAAACTTTTTCAGGCGCAATACCATAATGATCAATAATAATTCGTCTGGTAAGATTACTTACTCCAATCACTTTGTCAGCAACCTCCATTCCATGTTTTTCTATATCATATACGTCTTGGTTCAGATTCTCGCCCCCGCACCGGTCATACTCCGTTGAATGCAATTGAACAATCAATGGTTTTCCGGTTACCTCTTTTGCTGCAATTCCTGCGTCAAAAGACAACCAATCATGAGCATGAATAACGTCAAATTCTTCTTGGAGTGCAATTTTTCTCGCCTCCATAGCATACCGTTTCACTTCAGCATACAAATCGTTACCATACATCGTAATATCTTCTTCAAGCCGTGAATAATCACGGGCATTCATGTAGGGCCTCAAAGGCGAATCGATAGTTGTAACTTTAATATTCGTAGCAAACAACAACTTGAGAAAACTTGCATCAACGTCAACTTTTCGTGGCATCACAAAAGTAATATCCACATTTTTAGACAAAGCTTTTGAAAGACCATAACAAGCTACACCAAGACCTCCACTGTTAAATGGGGGTAATTCCCAGCCAAACATCAGAACTTTTAAGCGCTTATCCATACGCAAAGATAGGGTACTCGACCCTCTATTTAATATTATGGATAACTTTTAAAGGAAATACAATGATTCGTTCTATAACATTTGAGGCTTATAGTGACAGGATTATGTCAGTTAGAAATTTGAAGTAATTCTATTTTCGAAGCCAGAATAAAATCATTTGTAGAGAGCCCATGTATCGCATGGGTAGTGAGTGAAATACCCACTTTGCTGTATGAAATTGATATATCCGGATGGTGCCCTTGTTCCTCGGCAAGATCGGCGACTTTATTCACGAATTGGATTGCCTCTACAAAGTTTTTGAATTTGTATTGCTTCTCAATTTGCTTGTTATTATTTTTAACTTCCCAAGGCGTCTTAAGAAGAGACAAATAAACCTCTGTTTCTTTCCGGGTTAATGGCGTTGTACCGCCTTCACATGGCACACAATGTCCTTTTGTTAATTGTGAATTATTCATAATTCAGTTCATTTGAAATTCTTCCCACA
>CAZPUU010000098.1:1208-2328 GCA_964589835.1 uncultured Gammaproteobacteria bacterium | reverse complement strand
TCTACGAAGAAGGCTATATCACTTATCACAGAACTGATTCATTTAATTTATCTACTGTTTTCATTACTTCATCAAGGAGCTATATTGAAAAAGAATTTGGAAAGGAATATCTATCTCCAAGCGTTAAGGTATTCAAAAATAAATCAAAGTCGGCACAGGAAGCTCACGAGGCAATACGTCCGGTTGATGTAACCCGAGATAAGGAAGATATCAAAAAAGAACTGGGGAATGATTTTGCAAATGTTTATGATCTTATTTTCCGCCGGGCAGTAGCAACTCAAATGAGTGATGCTATTTTTGCATCTACAAAAATAATTGGCAACATAAAGATAGAAAAAAGTTATTCTTTTGAGGCAAATGGGAGTGTTATGAAATTCCCCGGATTTTTAAAACTCTATTCCGTTAAAGAAGATGACACGCAAATCTTGCCGGAAGTGAACGTCGGAGAAATATTAGAATATAATAATTCTTCCCTATCTGAGCACACGACAAATCCTCCGCCAAGATACAACGAGGCATCACTTATCTCATCCCTTGAAAAGCATGGAATCGGACGCCCGTCAACCTATGCTCCTATTATTTCCACACTTTTCGACAGACTTTATATTGAAAAAAATGAAGCCCGCCTTGCTCCAACGGAAATTGGAATATCCGTTACGGAATTTTTAGTAAAAAACTTTGCAAATATAGATGACATTCCGTTTACTGCGCGGCTCGAAGAGGAACTTGATGAGATTGCGGAAGGGAAGCTGAAATGGCAAAAGGTTTTGAAAGAATTTTATGACCCCTTTGAAAAGCAACTAAAAATTGCGGAAGATGCCGAAGGTGTAAAAATTGAAATAGAATATTCAGATCGAATGTGTCCGACAGATAATGGCCGGCTTATTGTCAGACAATCACGTTTTGGAAAATTTCTGGCGTGCGAGAATTTTCCTGCATGCCGTTTTACAGAATCCATAACCGAAACACTGGATATCCCTTGTCCGAAGGACAAAGGTGCAATTGTTATGAAAAGAACCCGCAAAGGAAGGACATTTTTCGGATGCAGCAATTATCCTAATTGCGATTTTGCCGTTTGGAAAAAAGAAGATATTACAAATCCCAAAACCAGCACTTCTAA
>CAZPUU010000098.1:0-1108 GCA_964589835.1 uncultured Gammaproteobacteria bacterium | reverse complement strand
TGGCAATGGGTAGATTGGGAATATTTCCCGAATACACTTGATGCGGTTAAAAATCTTAAGATCAATATTCCAAAGATAAAAATAGTATCTGTCGAGCTGGACGACCGAGCTATCAATTACACAAAAGCAGATTATCATCTACCCGTAGCACTTATTGTTGGACACGAATCAGACGGTATATCTCAGGAAATATTGGACATTTCTGATCAAATTGTCCAACTTCCTCAGCTTGGAATAAATAAGAGTCTAAATGTCATGGTCTCCCTTGGGATAGTTCTATATGAGGTCCTGGAAAAGAATTTAAATACGACTTCTTCTTAATTTCTCCGCTAAAATTTCCGCAACTCTGTTAATATTCTGTCTTTCAACATAGAGCCTGAATCTCAATGGCATCCCAAAATTATCCAAAGTCATCGTTCCGAACTTATCTTCCTTAATTTCAGCTTCAAATCCTTCGCTAATTATCAAATCTCTCGCCATAATTGCTTTTTCCCTGTTACTAAAATATCTAATACATCTGGGTTCCTTCATAGCTGTATTATATAATGTGTCATTAGAATGAAAAGAAATCAGCCCTGCACAATTTATCTAGTCAGGCACGGAGAAACAGAATGGAACGTTAAACGTTTGATACAGGGTCACGGAGATTCACCGCTTACAAAACTGGGTATCAAACAAGCAACCAATACAGCAGGAAAGCTTAAGAATGTTCATTTTGATCAAGTTTTTTCTTCTGATTTATCCCGTGCACTCGACACGGCAGAAATAATTGTCCAGGAACGAAATTTAGCGATCAAAATGACCAAATTATTAAGAGAAAAATCATTTGGAAACTACGAAGGGCGGGGATATGACATTTTTAGGACTGAATTAAAGGAATATTCTGAAAATTTTGTCCAGCTTACCAGTAGCGAGAAATGGAATTTTAAATACCCTACTATTGAAACCGATGCGGAGGTTATAGAAAGGCTAATAAGATTTCTACGAGAGGTAGCTCTCGCGTACTCCGGCAAAAATGTTTTGGTTGTGAGTCATGCAGGAATTATTGGCCTCCTCTTAATTCACCTTGGTGTTTGGGACTATTCCGATCAACATACAAAAAAAATTG
>CAZPUU010000097.1:0-2452 GCA_964589835.1 uncultured Gammaproteobacteria bacterium | reverse complement strand
GAGCAGACCCTTCACCCCAACAAAGTTGAGGAGGCGGTAGGCAATTATATTTTCCATGTATTGCAGAAAAATATTGCAGCAACTCCTGAAATAGAAGAAGAGCGTGACGTACAGCTATTTATTGCTATCAGAAAAGCATATTCAAAGGATGATCTGGCTTTTTTGAGATTCAAACTTTTTACCCAGTATTTCGGCAAAATGAATTCTCTCAATCCCGAGACAGTTGCTGATCAATTTTTTGACGCTCACAAAAAAATTGAATCTCAACTCTCGCATCCGGCACGGTTCAAAATTTTGGGATATGTCAAAAGACAAATTCCTCCATTTCTTATCATGGAGGACATTTTCGCAACACAGGATAATATCAAAGAGATAGCTCAAAATGAAGAAGAACTGCATAAATTAATTATTGCTGCATGTCAAAAGAAGTACAAAACAATTTCAGAAAAAGTCAGAAGGGCGATCATAAGAAGTGTCATATTTATTTTACTTTCAAAGACGTTAATCGCATTCGGAGTTGAGGGAACCTATGAAAGAATATTTTTAGGACACGTACAGTGGATGACGTTGTCTCTGAATGTAATAATTCCAACATTGTTTATGATCGTTGTAGGTTTTTCGATACGGACTCCGGGAGACAAAAATTCCCGACTAATTTTGGGTAGGATTAACTCACTTCTCTTTGACGAGGACCCTAAAGTGGGAAGATCGATAGACTTTCCAGTCCCTGACAAAAAACCGAGAAGTGCGATGGAGTGGATTTTCGGAACGTTGTGGGTTGTTGCTTTCTTGTTGTCTTTTGGAGCGATTTCTTACGGACTTTCAATGCTTCGATTTAGCGCCGTATCACAGAGTATTTTCATATTCTTTTTGGCGATCGTGTCATTTCTTGCATACAGAATTAACATCACTGCGCATGAATATAGTGTTGAATCAAGACAGGGAATTCTCACGCCGATTGTAGACTTTTTCTTTATGCCGATTGCCCGGGTTGGCCAGTATCTGACTGCAGGTATCTCACAGATAAATATTTTCTTATTTATTCTGGACTTTTTGATAGAGGCGCCGTATAAAGGTTTGGTTGGATTTTTTGATCAGTGGTTTTTCTTTCTGCACAACAAAAGAGAAGAGATAGGGTAGGAGTGCTATTTAATAGCTAGGAGTTCAACTTCAAATAGTAGATCTGCAAGCGGAGGGATGACATGCCCTGCACCATTTTCGCCATAACCTAACGTGTAGGGAATATATAATTTTCTTTTGCCCCCAACTTTCATTCCCGGCACTCCTTGGTCCCAACCTTTTATGACCATACCAACTCCGATTTTTGTTTCAAAAGGGATACCGCGGTCAACTGAAGAGTCGAATTTTTCACCGTCGTCAAAGGTGCCGGTGTAGTGCATGACGACCGTATCGCCGGATTTTACTTCAGCTCCTTTTCCTACTACGATGTCCTCAATTTTGAGTTCTGTAATTTGTGACATTGAAGTATTATATCAGATGCATGTTAAGAAAATTCTTTTAATTCCTGTTTTTATTTTACTCCTACAAAATCAATCCGTGGGAGAAATGAGCGGATTTGATCCCAGAATCTATCCGAGAGGTTGGTTGAGAATTTAGAGTATTGTCCCCGGTCCTGTTGGGAGGTAAGCCGTCTTTCGTAGTCACGGATTATTTCAACTACCTTTGCGCCTTTTTCATTGAATTCATCTTTCAATGATTCGTCTTCGATGAATTTATCATGAATTTCTTTAAAATCGAGAAAGAGATCACGGTGTTCCTGCATCATGTCCAAAAATAATTGTCTGTATTTTGCAGCCATGGGAGATATAATAGAATAGTTGATAGACGATAGTCAAGAGATTTAAAACATGAAGGCAATCAATAAGCTCACTTTTTATTTAGGACTCGTTTTGATAGCGATAGGAATTGTTTGGTTTGGAGTACGGTGGATAATGGGATTATTCTTCTAGAATTGTTGTTTTGCTATAATATAACGTCATGAAATATCAGATACTTTTGTATTACAAATATACCGAAATTGAAAATCCGGTGCACGAGATGAGGGCTCAGCGGCGCCTTTGTGAAGAATTGGGACTTAAGGGAAGAATTATTATTGCCAACGAAGGCATAAACGGGACAGTGGAAGGGGCTGTGGATGCTACTGAGAAATACATGAAAGAGATGACAAAAGATATTCGATTTTCTGATATCGATTGGAAAAAATCGGAGGGTACCGGCATAGCTTTTCCGAAACTATCTGTTAAGGTGAGAGAAGAAATAGTCAGTCTGCATTTGCACGACCGCGACATCAAGCCGTGGAGTGTAACCGGAAAATATTTAGAGGCAGAAGAATTGCATTCTTGGTTTGAAGAAGGGCGGGAATTTTATATTGTTGATATGCGAAATGATTATGAACATAAATCGGGATATTTTGAAGGATCAATCTTGCCGC
>CAZPUU010000096.1:0-2456 GCA_964589835.1 uncultured Gammaproteobacteria bacterium | reverse complement strand
CTTGGTTGCACCCGCATAGTAATAAAAAGCTGTTTTTTCATGGGTAAGAATCAGAGCCCCTGCTTCATCATTAACCGTTACTACAAAACATTTTTTGCCAAAGCACTGAACTAAAGCTAGGTAGTCTTTCTTGCTCGGTATCCAGAGATTTTTTCTCTTCGCCGACTTCTGCCAAATTGTATAGAATAATTCAAAATTATTTATTCGTGGCTCCGCTAGCTTCATTTCGAGATTCGTGCTTCGAATTTTTCTCAGCACGTATCGGCAGTCTTTCTTAAATCCAGCCATTATATTTTCTTCATTTAGATTCAAATCAATTCTTAAGGTTTTTGTTCCTAAAAGCGGGGAATTGTCTTGTTTAAAATATTTTAAATATTGATTACCAAATCTTAAGTCTTCTCTCGGTTCTAATTTGCACATAAACACTCTTTCTCTTTTTAGAAACTTATCTAATTCTTCAATGCTTGGAAGTTCATTTGGTCTTTGGATTTTTGCAATCGCCCATGGTCCAATTTTTCTCACAAATACTTGGTTACTAAATTTTATACCTCGTATTTTGTGAACAGTCCACCCAATCCGTTCCATATACTTTCCATACTCCTCACTTTGATGCAAGTCTTCGCTTATTTGAAGTGTCGTATTTTCCATCTCATCTCCTCTGCCAACCTAAAAAAAGCATAACCGATTTTTCTGACCACCAAATCATACGTCCCCATCGTCTCGACCAACCCTGCTCCAAACTGTTCTTTGAATCTACTAAACCCCGATCCTGTTTCTGCCCCCCAAAAATCAAAATATGCAAAACCTTCTTGTTTCAAAGTTTTAGCCACATCCCAAACCAAAAGCGTACTCGCCATTATCTCTTTGTGTTTTAGGCTATTTGCTCCATAGGCGTAATAAGCTGAATTTTTAAATATAAATACCATCATCGCCGAAACTATTTCGTTGGCAAATGAAGCAGTAAACAAGCGTGCATTTTCTCCCAAAGATTCTTTCATTTGTTTATGATAATTCTCATCATGCATGCCGACTTTTTGTCTTTTTACCGTCCCTTCAAACAACAATTTCATATACTCTCCGAGACTTTGGTTATCTTCTTTGACACTGACCCCGTGTTTAGTTGCTACTTTAATGTTGTACCTTGCTTTAGGGTGCATCCGCTTAAGCAATTCCTCCTCAGCGAGATTTAAATCCCATAAAAAAGTCTTTGGTTTAAACAAATTTCTTCCACGAACCATTGTGCCTGGCATCTTGTTTCTTGAGTCTTTCTGCTCATTTGGTTCCATTCTGATAGCTATACCATTTCGTTTCTCCGCTTCAATTTTTAATGCCTCGACATCTTCAATATCAGGTACGACTCCCATAGGGATGTATCCAAAATACAAAGAGGAAAAGGGGACTTTAGTCCACACAACTAAAAATGCTTTTACTAGTTTTCCTTCCTCATATTTTCCAATTCTTGATATTGGTTGCCTTTTTCCGCGAAATTCTCCCCACGCCCAACTTTGCAACGGGTGTGTCACCACCTGGTCCCAATCCGACTTATCTTTCTCGTTTACCTCGTAATATTTGGTCATCTTCCTATTATAACTTTCTTGGTTCAATCTCTCTTCCATTTCCAATTTCCCTCTTCATCAAATCCCCACGACTCGTCAACTTTATTAAGTCGGCTGGTCATTTTGCCAAAATTATTTCTCAGTACGCTATCTGTTTCAAGTAGATCCTCTGGGATGTCGCCTAAAAACCTTGAAACCATATTGTTGCTTCGTTGCCCAAAAAACAATCTTCTTGTCGCATAACATAAATATAGTTTTTCCATGGCTCGGGTAACTCCGACGTAAGCCAAGCGTCTTTCTTCTTCCATTTCCTCTGGATCCATTAAGGTTCTGGAATGAGGAAACAATCCTTCCTCCATTCCCACTAAAAACACATTTTTAAACTCCAACCCCTTAGCGGCGTGTAACGTCATCAACGTCACCGCCCCTTCTCCGCTAGACGCTAGACGCTGACTTCTGGACGCTTCTTTTTCTGTCAGTGCAATATTCTCTAAAAATTCTACCAAATTCGGGTATTGAGCGGCCACACTTCTCAGCTCTTTTATATTTTCCAGCCTAGCCGCATCTTCTTCATTTTGAGGATCATACTGGTCTAAATATTGACTTATTTGCAATACAGCATCCAAAATATTTAGAGTTTCATTGTTTCGGATTTCAATATTCGAACTTCGAATTTTTATTAGCCTCCCTTTTCCATTTTTCTCCGCTCTTTTTAAAGACATTTCATCCTCGGGATGTAATAGCAGTCTCAAATATGCCAGAATATCTTTAATCTCCTTTCGTTCGTAAAATCTCACCCCCCCCACCAGCGTATATGGAATACCGGCATGTAAAAACGCCTCTTCCAACACCCGTGACTGGGCATTTGTTCTGTATAGTACTGCAAAGTCGGCATAATTA
>CAZPUU010000095.1:0-2482 GCA_964589835.1 uncultured Gammaproteobacteria bacterium | reverse complement strand
CGTCATAAGGCGTAGCAATTGCCACCTGTGTGGCTCCTGTGTCTGCAATTTGCTTGATTTGCTGCTCGATAACTACATCAAATGTTGAATCATTCAGTTTCTCCCTAGCTAAATCCCGAGAATATTTCATAGTGTCGATTGCCTGGAAATTCCAGAAGCGCACTTTATCGGCTTGCTCTTTTCCTAAAGCGACAAACTGCAGGGATACACCCAAACATAAAATTGAAAAGAGGATGAAGAATGTTAGTGGTCTTTTTCTTAAATGAAATAATGCCATACTAATGTGTTTGTTTATATTTAATAATTGCGAGTAAGTCATGTTTGAGATTGGGAATATTGAGCTTTCCGCCTGAACTTGTATTTTCGGTGAGTATTGTATTAAAGTCAACTGGATTGATCCACGTTACAGTTGTTTTATTGCTGATGCAAATAGTGAGCTCCCCTTGCGCTTTTTCTAGATAAAGAATTGACGTATGCTTATTTACCTTTGAACATGTAAAACTAGCTGCGGATTGCACTTCGACCCTTTTGTCTGCAGTAAATGGTATTTGATAAGACAGCTTTTCCAGAAACTTTCTGGACCGACCCAATTGTGTTGCTCCTTTATAGTTTAAAGCCTTCTTAAAAACGGATTTTCCCCAGTGCTCCATGAAATTATCATTTCGGGCAACTTGCCAAACGCCATGTGCACCGTACGCGTGGCCAATAGCTCCGGAAAGCATGCAAGTCCAAAACGCTCTTCTTTGGTCATATTCCTTAAAATTGCCAAGTATTCCTTCATACCACGGTTCGAGGTTAACTATTGGATTTAGGGAACCTTGAATTTTTTCTTTCATGTAGAAAATGCTGTCACTACTATGTCCTGACTGTATGGAATTAAAATCAAGAAAGGTACTTCCTAAAAGCTCAAAAACTGATTTTCTTTGGGAAATGTGTGCGGTGAGTAACCGATGATATGAATTTATCCCACTAATATACTTTGCAATCGCTCTCCACCTATCTACCCTACTTTTGAGTAGAACAGTATGCGTGGGTTTGTGAACAAGCAAACCCCTGAGTTGCTTAAGTCTTAACAAAAGTGACGAAGGAATAAAGGGCAATCGGTGTTGCAGTCTATTTCGCCTGTAAAACCCGTTTAAGAATACATCAAGCTCACCTGTCAGTGAAAAGATAACCGGGTAGGCCGAATACCGGGCAATAATTTCGTTCCAAAAAATTTTCATTTTTTGAACCTCAATTATGTCAATATGATGTCCCCATCCTCCAAAAATAACCGGAACGAGTCCTGCTGCTGTTATTTCTTGAATCCTCTCATCAAGAGCATCAAAATACTCAGGATTTGGGAGTAAGTTGCTCAGAAAAGGAAGACCACTTTCGTTTTTGGCTTGATCGGAATTGAAATCTATTTCCGGAGGTGTACCGGCTACAATTTGGATTGCCGAGAATCCTTGTTTTTTCCGGAAAGCAAGGTATTTTTTAAATTCAGGAAGTGAGAGTCTGTTTGTTGCTCCGTACCACAATGTGTCGGCAAGATAGAAAAATGGGTCTCCATTTGCATGAATCATCCTTTTTTTGTTTTTGCTTAGGAAAATGTACCCCTTCTTAAATAAAGTATTATTGCCGTGGTATGAACCGATCGAGAAGCTACCACTTTCATTTGAAATTTCGTAATTGTACCTTCCCCCACTACCCGAAAATCTAAAATAACTTTTTCCACTACCTTTTATGAAGGTGTAGACGGCAATTTTTTGGCTGTATTTTGACACACTAACTTCAGAATGCTGAGTGTAGCTACCCTTTAACTTTATTTCAAACGGAACGTTTGCTTTGTGCATAGTATTTTTTTCTTTCCTAGCGATAGGAAGGATGAATCCGGGGAATAGAAAAACTGAAGTCAAAAAATCCTTTTTTACTCTCGTTGGTAAGTCCAAGTAGTATTGTGGCAGCATTCACATCAAGTTTTACATCACTCATCTTAAGGCTCTCGCCTTGCTTAATGTCCCGCTGAACACTTGCTTTTTCCGACAAACCTATAGGTAAAAGATATTTTGAGGTTGATGTGTTGTCTATTTCCCCATAAGTCATGTCTCCACCGATTCCATCGAGCAATTCGCCTTTCCTTAGGTTTCTTTTGGCTATGGTTATAGTTTGCGTGCTCAAAGACGAATTATTGATTGTTTGCATTTTGTAAAGAACAACCATAGCTATAGTTTGTGCTACTTCAAGGTGACACAGATGATAAGGTTCAAACAGAAGGTAATACGGTCCTTCTCCTAGGCTTAAATACTTGAGATAGTTGATTTGATTCGGATCTTTGTGCTTTGCCAGAACGAATATTCCCGGAAAAAGATTGAGTCCGATAGCATAATCCACAACTCCGTTTTTTGGCAGTTTTGAAAAATCGTATTTAGTGAGAAGGTCCTTTAACTCTTCTACTTGAGTTCCTGTCATTCCTCTTTTTCTTACCTTCATATTGAAATAA
>CAZPUU010000094.1:0-2490 GCA_964589835.1 uncultured Gammaproteobacteria bacterium | reverse complement strand
AATCCATCGGCTTCTCGAATCATTCACCTTGGAATTGTTTTTAACGTAACGATCGTTGTGGCCATTGCTCTTGCCGGACTCGTCGTAGCATTCCTCATTTTAAGACTATAAGACTAATACAAATCCGAATCGACAATTACTATAAGTTTAATAGCCTCAAAATTTCAGTACATTAGCCATTTCTCCAAGAACTAAAGACTCTCCTTGTAAAAAGTTTGAAGAATTCTTGATTGGCTGTAACACTTTTGTGGTATATAATTTCATAGGTATCTGATATCTTCACTTTATCTTCTTTTTCGCCTATTATTAAATATATGCCCACCCTGCTCTTTCAGGTTGTAACTTTAGTGTTTGACCTGAGTATTATTGTTTTTGTAGTTTTTTATATTCTTAACCTTCGAAAGAAGGAGAAGTATATCGACGAACGCGACAATAAAATTTCCAATGATTATAAGCAGGTAGTTGGAAATGGGATGGCCCGTGAGCGTCAAATTGTAGAAAATGCAGTCGCTGAGTCGTCACAGATCATGCAAATTGCAACACATCAGGCAAATCAGATTCTTTCAGGCGCCCAATACATAAGCCAGACGACAAAAGCAACCCTTGATAACGCATTGCAGCGGATGGTAGTTGACGTAAGCAACGCCTCTTCGAGCTCAAAAATATCAATCGATCAGGCGCTGCAAAAGATTGTGGTAAATGTTCATAAGGAGGCATTTGACGCCGGAAAAGACGTAACAGCATCATATCAGGCATCTTTGAAGCACATGGTGAATATCAGCCTCACCGGATTTCAGAATGTGACAAGTGAGTTGGAGCTTGATCTCCAGAAGCAGATAAGGGAATTCCGGACGTCGCTTCTGAATAATCTCGAGAAAGAAATGGAAGAATACAAGGCACAAAAAATTCAAAGAATAGACAAAGTAAGTGTGGGCATTGCACAGAAGGTAGCTCAGGAGGTTTTGAACAAGTCATTAACTATCGATGATCATGAAAGTCTTGTAATCCGCTCGCTTGAAAAAGCGAAGAAAGAGGGAGTTTTTGACTAATGGAAACAATTGACCTTTCAGACCTTTTCAATACGCGTGCACAAGCTGAAGACTTTTCAGCGCGCCTGGCTATTATTCTCAAGCAGGCATTTGCGACGGGATTTAATCCCGAAAAAGCACTTTTAGAACAATTCGGTATCTCAAAAAAAGAGGCATTTATGACTATGCTTCGGAATAACAATATAAATCCCGAGTCCCGCCTTGCTATCAAAGAATTTATTGAGAAAATACAGGCAAAAATTGCGACGTTGCCTACTATATCACTCGTATTGGCATTTGAACCAAAAGAGGAAACCTTACAGTCTCTTTCGCGCTGGTTCATTCTCAATACCAATAAGCAGGTTCTTTTTGAGATTAAAGTTGATAAATCGATTATCGGCGGAGCCTCAATATTATCGGGAGGTAAGTATTTGGATTATACAATAAAGCCCAATTTTGAAAAAATGATGAATCTTACGCTTTATGGCCGCTCTATTCCCCCAAAGGCAGGGGTTACTAAGGCAAAATAACTATGAATGCTCACTTTAATGAACTGCTCGAAAAAGCCGGCGAATACGGCGTTGTATACCAGGTGTCCCATCCGATTGTTTTTATCGAAGGCCTTCCAAAAGTCAGAACACATGAGGTGATTGTTTTTGAGACGGGGCAAAAGGCTGAAGTGTTTGCTATCAATCGTGGGAAAATTGAGGCACGTACATTTTCTCACGAGCCATTAAAGGTGGGCACAATGGTGACCCGTACCGGTCAATTCCTTTCTGTCCCTGTTGGTCCCGAGCTTCTGGGACACTCGATAAATCCTCTCGGTGAGCCGCTTGATCCGTCAATACCTTTTACGACTCCAACGGTTATGCGTGACCTTGATGCAAAGCCGGCCGGCATTTCGGGAAGGCAGAAAATATCAAAACATTTGGTGACTGGTGTTTCTCTTATTGACCTCATGATTCCTCTGGGGATTGGGCAACGCGAGCTTATTATCGGGGACCGGAAAACGGGAAAGACTTCACTTATCATGACGACGATAAAAAGTCAGGTATTTGAGGGAAATACTATAATTTATGCGGCTATTGCGAAGAAAAAAAGCGATATAAAAAAGCTGCAGCAATTTTTTGAGAAGGAAAAAATCATGAGCAAAATTATTATTGTTGCGACCTCATCCTACGACTCCCCTACTCTTATTTTCCAAACACCGTATGCTGCTATGGCAATCGCCGAGTCATTCAGAGATCAGGGGATAAATACATTGCTTGTTCTTGACGATCTATCAACACATGCAAAGTTTTACCGGGAGATATCTCTTCTTGCCCGTAGATTTCCTGGCCGTGATTCGTATCCCGGAGACATTTTTTATGTCCACTCCAAGCTTTTAGAACGGGCGGGAAATTTCAAGCATAAAACAGCGGGAGAAGTCTCGATAACGTGTCTTCCCGTTATTGAAATTGTC
>CAZPUU010000093.1:0-2593 GCA_964589835.1 uncultured Gammaproteobacteria bacterium | reverse complement strand
GGGGCAATACAATTCGGAAATAGCGGGATAGTTCCCGTCACCAAAAAACAGCTTGAAAGAGGGGAGAAAGAGGCCAAAAAGAGTTGACTTATCCCTCAATTTCGTATATCCTTTTTATGATTTAATCCTATCGAATTTATTCCAATACGGTTTGACAATTAGCATTCCATCTGTTAAACTGCTAATGCTTTATGAGCGATTCCTACACTAATTACGACGAAAAAATGATCCCGATTATCCCTATAAGGGATGGAATTGTTTTTCCCCACACCGAGTCAATTCTCACATTCGGACGGCCGAGAAGCCTTGCTGCTCTTGAGTCGGCATTCTCAGGTGAGCGGGTCGTATGTTTTGTCCTCCAAAAAAATCCACGGCAGGAAGATCCTGAAGTAAGTGACCTGTACCAAATGGGAACAATTGCTCATATCGAGCGGATGATTCGTTCGGACGGTGAGGTAAATGCTCTCGTTAAGGGTATTTCCCGAGCGCAAATAGTAAAATTCTCCGAATCTTCACAATATCTTCAGGCAGTGGTTCACGAGATCGACGATTTTGAACCTGAAAATCCTGAAGTGCGCGCACTCATGAATCATCTCACAGCGTCATTCAAAAAAGCCTTGAGTCTCGGAAAACAGGCAGACTTTTTGGTATTTATGAACATCATGTCGGATATTTCAGCCTCAGAACTGGCGGACCAAATCGCCTCAACTTTAGACATCAAGGGGTCGGAAAGACAGGAGATTTTGGAGACCGTAAATGTACAAAAGAGGCTTGAGAAGGTTAGTGAATATCTGGACAAAGAGGTAAAAGTATTGGAGCTTGAGCGTAAAATTGCTTCAAAAACACAAGAACAATTGGAAAAGACGACAAAGGACGCCATTTTGAGAGAGAGGCTTAAAACAATCGAAAAAGAGTTAGGTGAGACCGAGGATGGCGGAGAGATAAAAGAATTGGCTGACAAAATTAAAAAGGCAGGCATGCCAAAAGATATTGAGGAAAAGATGGTGAAGGAGCTTAAGAAGCTTCAACAACTCACCCCTTACAACCCGGAATCCGGCTATTTGAGAAATTATTTGGAGTGGATGGTAGCTCTTCCATGGAATAAAAAATCAGAAAGCAAAATCGACCTCAAAGATGCGGAAAAAATACTTGATCAAGGTCATTACGGACTCAAGAAAGTCAAAGAAAGAGTCATTGAATACCTGGCAGTTCATCAGCTTTCAGGAAAAATGAAGGGTCCTATTCTTTGTTTTTCAGGGCCTCCGGGCGTTGGTAAAACCTCTATCGGGAAAAGTATCGCAAAAGCTCTGGGGAGAGAATTCGTAAAAGTAAGTCTTGGGGGAATACGCGATGAAGCTGAAATCAGAGGTCATAGGCGTACCTATGTAGGAGCACTGCCCGGAAGAATAATTCAAGGAATAAAAGATGCAGGGACCAAAAATCCGGTATTCATGCTTGATGAGATAGATAAAGTCGGAGCAGACTTTAGGGGTGATCCGTCATCGGCATTGCTTGAAGCGTTAGATCCTGAGCAGAATGGTGGATTTTCAGACCATTATCTTGAAGTACCGTTTGATCTCTCAGACGTCATGTTCATAACAACGGCAAATATGCTTGACACTATTCCTCCTGCTCTTCGTGACAGGTTGGAGATCATCAATTTTGCGGGTTATACGCAGGATGAGAAATTTCATATAGGTAAAGATTTTCTTCTAAAAAAACAGTTACAAGCCCATGGGTTGAAGGTAACAAACGTTAAAATATCCGACGAAGCATTGGAGTACACCATCAACCGCTATACAAGAGAATCGGGAGTGCGAAGTCTTGAGCGTCAAATTGCGACAATATTCAGGAAAGTAGCTCGCAAGGTTGCAGAGGGTGAGAAGGAAAAAGTTGTAGTCACGAAGAAAAATATTACCAAATTCCTCGGTCCTGAAAAGGTAGCAACGCTCCTTGTAGAAAAGAAAGACGAGGTCGGAATAGCGACCGGACTTTTTTACACGCCCGCCGGAGGGGGAATTCTTTCAATCGAGGTAGCTCTCATGCCTGGAAAAGGTCAGCTTATTCTGACGGGACAACTGGGAGATGTTATGAAAGAGTCAGCGCAGGCATCGATGACGTATGTACGAGCTCGGGCTCAAAAATTCGGTCTCGAGGAAGATTTCTACAAAAAAATTGATGTCCATATTCACGTACCTGAAGGGGCGGTACCAAAAGACGGACCTTCTGCAGGAGACGCCATAACAACCGCGCTTGTCAGCGCACTCACAAAAATTCCCGTCAATCATCTGGTTGGCATGACAGGAGAAGTTACAATCCGGGGTAAAGTTCTTGAAATAGGGGGGATAAAGGAAAAAGCAATCGGTGCTCACAGGGCAGGTATCAGAACAATCATTCTGCCGAAAGAGAATAGGAAAGATCTGGAAGAAATACCAAAAGAGGTCTCAAAAGATATCAGATTTGTTTTTGTATCGCACATGGATGAGGTATTAAAAGTTGCACTAACAAAACCATTGCCGGGATTCAAGGAGATAAAAGGAGAAAAAGAGAAAAATCACAATTTGACTACCCCGACCCCGACATTGGCCGACTA
>CAZPUU010000092.1:0-2600 GCA_964589835.1 uncultured Gammaproteobacteria bacterium | reverse complement strand
CCTGATCATGATACCTATTCAAGGAGACAATATGCTGCAACGCACTATACTGAAACGTCGGCGCAAAAGGGAATCGAGAGACAAATTGAATTAACAAGGAAATACAACTCTCTTGCAAATCCGTACCATCTTCTTTTTAGGACATTGCTTGAAAATTATCCGCATGTCACTCCAAATGTTGGCAACTCCTTTGAAGCAATTGATATATTATTTGGCCTTAATGGACATGAATTTGAGCCGGTTAATGGCGGAGATTTTATCACTATGAATATTCAAAGAAAGAGAACGAGAGGAGAATTTACAGAGGTGGATATGCATCCGAAATCTGGAAATGCATTTGATGATTTTGTTCATGCGCAAGCACGGGAAATCGGTATGGAAATGGAAATAACAAAACAACAGATGAAGATACGGGCTGCACAACTTGCAGCCGCATGTTTGGGTGGTATCGTTTTTTTGGCTAGTCAAGAAGTGGGATATACAACCAAGATTGGCATGGCCGGAGAAATCAGTGGAGCTGTTATTTCTCTTACAGCACTTACTTCTTACTTTACACGCAGGATAAAGGAAGCTCTTAGTTTTCTTGACGAGGAAGAAAGAGAAATGGGACTTTGGAATCACGAAATAGATGAACAGAATTTTCCGAAGGGATAAATATATGTTTGGAAAAGAACAACATAGAAATTTACCGCAGAGATTTGTTTCAAGTTTTGAACTCGAAGGAGTGCATGAAATGGAAGACGGAATGTGGTTTCCGTTGTCGGGTATGATGGAAGATCTGCACCGTCCCAATTTTTTTCCCGACTCTAAGGAATTATTTCAGATCACAAAAAATATTCTTGAAGCTTTTGGGGACGAACCCCTTGAATTTAGGGGTTCAACGGGAAGTTATATGCTTCTTAATGCTGTTGGGGCAGAAAGACGGGGAACAATTTCTGTCGCAATCAAAACCGGATACTCAAAGTCACTGAGGGAATATGCGCATACAAGAAGCGGTCAAGCATTAGGCAGTCTTGAAAATTTGTCGGATCTGGATTTGATACTCCCAAATGTTGGTATAGATGATTTTGCTGACAAAAGTCGTGAACTAGCAAAGAAAGCAAAAAATAATGTAGCCGATCCATTCAATGTAAACGCTACTGCAAGTAGAACTCGGATGAAAGTCACCGGAGCAGATATGAAGCGAAGATCGGCGACTCTTACCGAAGAAACAGGAACCGTTGCTAAGCATATTCCATACGATGAGCTAATCGTCAAAGATGGAGAAAAAACCCTTTCTAAAATATTTTGGACACCGGGGGATTTAAGAGAGTTGCCTGATCTTAAGGATACGAGAAGAGATCCAAGATACGCCTTGTCATGGGATGTTGCGTCTGTCGGGACAGTTTCTCGCGAGATTCCAAAGTCTGTGAGTGACAAAATAAAAATGGCGAAGGAGTGGCGAAGCATGGTTATAAGTCGCGGAAATCAAAGGATGACAAACGTTGGGGGGGTATTTTCTCCTGCCGATTATTCGCATGAGGATCGTGACATATGGTTCCATATTGACAAAGAAAATGTAAGAGTTCTTACGCAACCAATAGAAGTAGGGGAAGGATTTGGAGAATTATCAACTATTGATCAATTTAGGCTGGCATTGAGAGCCACTCAAAAGGGAACCTTGGATCAAGAAAATTTACAGTTGGGAAGTATGAGGTCCCATAGACCCGCCCCGGCTATTAGTGAAACGGCATGTGAAGTATTTCGAAATATTGATAAAGAAAATTTTAAAAACGAACTCAAGGATCTTGCCGAGGAGGAAAAACATGAATTAATGGCAGAGGCTATGCAGGGAATGATGTTTGGTTTTTTCTACCCATCAAGATTTATAGAATATGCTCAAGCAACAGGGATTTTTGATTTTTTTCCTCAACTTTCGCAAATGACAAACGCAGAGTGGGGGGCGATAGTAGAAAGACTGACTCCTCATGCTGACTATTCCAGAATTCAGCACAGGGCTTCACATTTTATGGAGACAGTTCCTCACACGAGAGTTGATACCTATTCTCAGCAAATGTACCAATACAAAAAAATGATGGATCCGTATACTGAATTTTTCTCTGCTTTGTGCGATGTGGTGCCGGAAAAGACTCCCAATGCTGATAACGCGTTTGAAGCGTTTGATGTATTATTCGATCTTGAGAACGAGGAAGTCTTGGGCAAAGATGACCCGAGTGTTGTTGTGAGTTTATTGCGGAGTATTGATGTATATGAAAATGACGAGGTAGATGAGTTGGCAAAAAAAATCAGAGAAAGAGAAAAAAGAAACTACAGATATAATTTAAAGGTTACAGCAGCAGGACTCGGAATTGCAGCAGCAACTGCGGCTGTTGGAGCAACAGCAGATGTTGTAGGAAGCAAAATAGTAAGCGATCTAGCTACATATGCATGCTGGGGTATTGGCGGGTTTCCTCTATTTTATAGAACCGGGCGTCGAGATAAGGAGCTCAGAGAAATGAAGTCGTCTTTTGTAGCCAGATCCATTGAAATTTCTTATCCCGATGATCCTCGAGGTTAACTCTTGCAAAGAATTCTGATCGTACTATAATAGGTCAGAAATA
>CAZPUU010000091.1:0-2630 GCA_964589835.1 uncultured Gammaproteobacteria bacterium | reverse complement strand
TTGAGCTCCAAATGTCTTGAGTATATTTCTGAAGAGTGCCTCTTGTGGAGCTTCAACTCCTACGGCTATCTCTTTGAATCCATACTGATCTTGACCGCTTTTCATATGTAGCTCAAATCCTCCAAACTCAGGAGCAGACTCAACTTCATACAGTAACCCACCATTTCGCAGTACATCGTACCCATCCCTATGTTCGATAACGTCTGTTGGTTTGGGTTCTAGGGTTGTAGTTGGAGCCTCCGTTGTAGATGGGATAGTTGGGATAGTTGGGATGATAACTGGATCACTTGGGTTAGTTGGTTCAATGTCGATAGTTGTTACAACGGGTGCAGTTGTGGTAGATGTCTCTGCCTCACCTTGAGTTGCAACATAAGCGCCTGTTCCGGCTACACCGAGTGCTCCAGTCACCAAAAGGGTATTTCTAAGTTTGTGGGGTTTTTTAGGCTCCTTTGGTTGTCTGTCTGGAGTAAAGGATGTACCTGAGCCTGGGATTATAGTATCAGAACCCCTACCAGAGCCAGTTTTGAGCCTAGGATCTTTTGTGTCAATTGCCTGTAAGTTTGCTGGTCCAACTATCGCCGCTGGGCGTAATCGTTCTACCATATCTTTCATAGTAATGTTACTATAGGACTTATTATAGTATTATTAAACCCTTTGTCAACAGCTATTACACATGAAGTTTTATGGTATCTGTATCCTCAGTTTATGTACCTGCTCTGAGCGTCTACTCACCTTAAGGATGCCGTTTATAGTGGCATGCTGTTTCTGCTCCGCAATCTTTACCGGAAGATCGAGTTCAGAAGAGAAAAACACATCAAGACCTGGAATTTGAGCTAGTCCTCCCGTTAAGATAACGCCGTTTTTGTAAAGCTCATCAACAACCTCTGGTGGTGCAAGCTCCACAACCTCCTTCATCGAGTCCACAATGTGATTAAAAGACGTTAAAAGCGCTTCTTTCACATCGGACGATCGGACTTTGACGGATTTTGGCAGCCCAGTCTCAAGAGACTTGCCTCTTACCAACATGGTTTTTTCTTCAGAGCCAAAGTTGGCCAATGCAATCTTCAAGTCTTCGCAGGAGTTCTCACCAATCATGATGCCATGCTTAAGGTAGAGGTAGTTATAGATAATTTTGTTCATATGCTCGCCAGCTATTTTTAATGTTTTTTGCAGTACCACTCCTCCACCGCTTAAGATTGAGATTTCAATCAGTCCACCACCCATATCTATAATACATATAGGGTGATGAACAAAGATGTTAAATCCGCAGCCTATACCTGTCACCACCGCTTTTTCATATATCGAGATCTCGGATGCTCCGCATTTTTGCAAGACTTCCTCTACTGCCTTTTGTTCGATCTCGGTCGCTGTTGATGGAACCGCAGCATGCATGTGGATTCCCGGTTTAAGAAATGGGTAAGCACTAAGGTACGGCATTACTGAGCGTTGCAGATCCTTTTCCAGCAGGGCGACCGTTCCGTCAAAGCTCGAGATGATCGAGTTCACAATTGGACGTTCGATTTTTATAAAATCAGGAACCTTTCCCATAATTGTTTTTGCCTCATTGCCAAAAAACACATATTCATTATTCTTCAGATTTCTTCCAACAGCCGTTGGCTCGTCCAGCGTAATTCCTTTGTCACGGATACCAATTCGAATGTTTGTTGTTCCGAGATCTATAGCTACATTTAGGGAGGAGAACATCGGGACGCGCACTTTTTTTAAATTTTGTATAAAATTCATGTATGTTGAAAAAAATCGGACGGCTAATCTATTATAGCTTGTTTTTACTGACTCCACTTATTGTTCTTAAGGATACCTCCGAGCTTTTTGAGCTAAATAAGATGAACTTTATTTATTTTTCTTCGGCAAGCATCGCATTGATTCTTACAATCGCCATGATTCGTGCAAGAAAAATATTTATTCGTAAAACTCCATACGATCTGTATGGGCTAGTATTCCTTGGAGTTATGTTACTCTCGACAATCTTCTCGATGGACAGACATACCTCAATTTTTGGTTATTACGGTCGCTTCAACGGAGGCCTATTATCGTTACTGGCCTACAGTGTTTTGTTTTATGGTCTTGCCTTTTTCTTTAGTAAAAAAGATATTCCCAAAATTCTGAAGGTTTCCGCTGCTTCCTCGGTAATCGTTATGTTGTGGGGGCTTTCCGGAAAACTTGGACACGATTTTTCTTGTCTTTTGTTCACAGGACAGTTTAGTAATAGCTGTTGGACAGATCAGTTTAGGCCGGCTGAGCGCATGTTCTCTACGCTTGGTCAGCCAAACTGGCTGGGAGCGTATCTTGCAGTGCATTTCTTCATAGGACTCTACTTTTTAGTTACGAATCATTTTAAAAGGTGGTATCTGAGTTACTCATACCTCTTGCTGACCTTTGTATGCCTGCTCTCAACTAAGTCCAGATCCGCTCTATTGTCTGTAGGAATAGGCGCAGTGTCATATTGCTGTATTGTCATATTGTTAAAACAGAAAGATATATTCATAAGAGAACGAAGGAAATTAATGGGTTTGTTCGTTTTATTTTTGCTTTCAGTTGTTATCTTCAAAACTGGAATCGACAAAATCGATAACCTAACTCAATTCACACAAACAAACAAGCTACAAGCT
>CAZPUU010000090.1:1374-2632 GCA_964589835.1 uncultured Gammaproteobacteria bacterium | reverse complement strand
CCACCAGCTGGATCTGATCCTGTCCTCGGGCGCCACAGTGCGCCCGGGGACTTTCTCTACATAGGAAATATTTAGAAGATTGTTACTTCAACGCCTCGATTCCCGGAAGTGTACCGTTTTCGATATACTCAAGCATTGCTCCCCCACCGGTAGAAATATGGGTAATAGTATTGAGGTATTCTTTTTTAGAAATTGCAGCTAAAGTATCTCCTCCCCCGACTATCGAAACCAGACCTTTTGTTTGCGCAATTGTGTAATATAAAAAGTCGGTTCCACGGGAATATTCAGGATTTTCTATATACCCTACCGGTCCATTCCAGATAAGAGTTTTGCTGTGAAGAACTGCCTTTGCATAATCAGCTTGTGCCTCAGGACCTATGTCAAGAATGTCATCATGACTTTTAACGTCTGTGATCTTCCTGACAACCCCTGCTCTTTTTTCATCATTTTTGTCCCCCACGACTACGTCTCTAGGAAGCAGAATTTTTGTGTTTTTTTCCTTTGCATGCCTGACAATCCTTTTTACATCATCACTCATATCGCGCTCAGCAAGACTCTTTCCTACCTGGTACCCTAAGGAGTGCAATAATGTGTTGGCAAGGCCACCGCCAAGAATCAAATAGTCTGCAATTTCAGTCAGCCGGTATAATAATTTCAATTTTGTCGACACCTTGGCTCCTCCGATGATCGCCACAAACGGCCGCTGAGGGTGTTTGAGGGCGTGTCCGATTGTTTCAACTTCCCTCTCCAAAAGTAACCCCCCATAGTGGGGCAATAATTTTGGAATTTCGGTTATTGACGCGCACTCCCGATGTGATACGCCAAATGCATCATTTACATACACGTCTGCAAGAGCAGCGAGACTTTTTGCAAAATCACGATTTGACTCCTCTTCTCCTTTGTAAAACCTGATATTTTCCAAGAATAATATTTGCCCTTCTTTTTGCTCTTCGAAGAGCTTTTTTGCTCCTTCAGACGTGAAATCATCGATAATTGTGAGCTTCACGTGAGGTAAATATTTGTGAAGTCTTTGAGCAATCGGACGAAGAACATATTTTTCCTCCCACCCTTTTGGACGTCCAAGATGAGAGACGATAATCAATTTATTACCGTCTTTCAAAAGCCGTTGGATCGTCGGAAGTGAGGCGCGTATGCGCTCATCGTCAGTTATTTTATTTCCCCTCATCGATACGTTGAAATCAACGCGCAAAAGGACTTTTTTATGCTTGATGTGAGCTTTATCAATGTAGACAATCAT
>CAZPUU010000090.1:0-1274 GCA_964589835.1 uncultured Gammaproteobacteria bacterium | reverse complement strand
TTTTGCATATTCTTGCAATTTATTTCTCATATATTCCGGCATGGCATCGTAAATGATATTTTGAAACCCGGTAGCCAAATGTATTTCGACAGTTCCTGCTTCTGGAAATTTATCAAAAAGCTCATTTGGCAACGTGGATGCTCCGTGCTGTACGGGACCACCCAACCCGTATTTAGACCTTGCTACCTCACCGATACTGCTCAATACATCAAAATCAACTTTTACATCCGCTAAAGTTCCGTCAGCATTTGGAACTCCTCCGTGTGAAGTTCCGGTCTGAACACTCACTTTTGAGATGATTTCCGGTGTGTTTGCCCCCAATTCATTCATATATCCTTCCATAAAAGCCTCAAAATCCGAAACATCAGAATTCACATCCCCGATATGTCCTATTTCACCACCGATGGCTACAGTAACCCCGACGGGCTGCATGGTACGGATAAATTTCGTAAGAAGCGCTGTCATCTCAAAATTGTCCTTTTGCTGATCTCGCTTTTCAGGAAGAGTTAGGTCAACCAGCGTTGATGCATCAATATCAATATTACAAAAACCCGCTGCTAAAGCATCTTTTATGGATAACTCTATCTCGTCGATTTGTCCTTGTGGGTACTCACGGAACTTTTTTATATCAAACTGATAATGATCGCCCTGCAAAAATACGGGCCCATCGTAACCCTCTTTAATAGCCGCTGCCAAAACACAACAAACAAGCTCATCCTGATTTTGCTGGGTATATTTCATCTCTGTCCGGGAGAGTTCGAAAATAAATGCTGCGGCACTGTGTTGAGAGCTTTTTTTAAATACCTCCCGCGCAAAGTCGTAAGACAGTGTTCTTACATTCATGGCAGGTACGGTAAAACCACTTACCTCGCCTTTTCCGAAAGCTTTATATAGGGGGGAAATCGAGGCAGAATAAACGCCAAATATTTTTGCAAGCTTTCTTATATATACCCGGCATAGATGTCTTACCTGCGCGTCGTCTGAAAGAACCGCAGAATAAATAAGATAATCAATTCCAAATTCGCGCAACTTTGATTCGTCCTTTACGGTAACCTCTTCATCGTCAAGAGCAACCACACCAACTAAGTTCTCATCCAGCTCACCAATACTTTGAAAGATCATAGGGCAGTTTTTGAATACGAAAAACTAAATTCGCAATACAAGTACAGCGTACATGAGATTACTCAAGCCAGTCAAGTACATAGATCGTTGTCAAGGCTAATATATATTGCGTAAAAACCAAATTCGCGTGTATAATATGAGGTTTTGCAAAG
>CAZPUU010000089.1:0-2644 GCA_964589835.1 uncultured Gammaproteobacteria bacterium | reverse complement strand
TTCAGTGAGTACAAGATTTGAATCGGTATCAGAGACAGATCCTGTAACCGTTAATGCATCGTCAATTGCAACAATCCCTGCTGCATTTATTGTTAGTGTTCCTGCAGTAGAAGTAAGGCTTCCCCCGTTGGCCTGAATTGCACCTGTCGTTGTTTGGATATTACCAGTACAAGTAAGATTTCCTGTCGCCTCTTGAATCGAACAGCCGGTAGAGCCGGATCCTCCTGCAAAATCAAAATTGCCCGACCCATCAATTGTAAGATCAGTCCGCAAGTCGGTATCGTTTCTAAGGGTAAGTGAAGACGCATCTACGTTAAACGAGAATTGATCGGCACCACCCGTTGTGTCGTTGAAGAAGATTGAGGGATCATCGTTTGAAATTGTAATGTCTCCTCCGGCGGTTGTAGTACCGGACAAATACAGATCTCTAAAAGTCCGGGTAGGAGACCCAAGGTCGTAAATCGCATCCCCACTCGGACCGATCGTACCTGCAACTTCCAAAGCAAATAAATTATTGTCAACATCAAGAGAAGTTGGGGCAACTTTTATTCCGACGCTCCCGTTTGAAACAACTATATTTCCGGCGGAATTTGCCCCAATAGTCGGATCAGTAATGGCATTACCTGATGAGAGTAGGGTTATGGTCCCGTCGAGTCCGCCCGATCCCGTATTGTTCGTCCCGACATATAGATTACCTGCTGAAGTATCGAAAAAGAGAGTTGAGCTTGCTTGAGTGGAGCCTCCCAAAGCAAAATCATGAGTTGTATCTGTAGCTCGTATAAGATCGGGTGTTGGAATGTTTTCTATCGTGAAAGGAGATACTCCCGCAGAAGTAATCGAAGTATCAAGATCTTGAAGCACCTGCTGCAGTACGTTCGAACTTGAATTCGAAAGATTATCATAAACGCCTACCAGATTTGCCCCTGACGTAAGATTGTCAGATCCCGCTGCATCAAGTGCTATAGATGACCAAGCAGGAACGCCTCCCTGAACTTGCAATACTTGTCCATCGGTAGTACCTATTGGCAGAGTATCAAGAACATCAGAACTGGAGGCATAAATAATATCACCGGTTGCATAGCTTGTAAGCCCGGTTCCTCCTACGCTTGTAGCTAAAATTCCGTTTTTCACAGCCTCAGCGTTTATTGTTCCACCGGCGTCTATCGTAAGTGTATTGACGATTGAAGTATCTGTAAGACAGTTAGAACAGGTACCCCGAGCGACAACGGTACTAAGCGTTGAAATATCGTTTATCGTAAGCCCGTCAATAGCTATATCAGTCCCGGCAAGTAGCTCAACTGCACCCGTTTCGCCCTGAAATGAAGAAACGGTTGTGGGCAGCTCTACAGAGATCGTAGGCGTTTGTGGATCGCCGGTTATAACAATGTTATCTCCAGCCTCAATGTTGTACACGATATTGGGAGCTGTAAGATTGCCGATAAATACACCTTCACCCTCAACTAACGCATCTTCCCGTACGGTTAACTTCTTTTTGCTCTCAACCGGAAGAGAAAAGGTAATGCGGCCAGCCAGCTTCAATTTGCTGGTCTCCGCACCGAGTACTTTACCTTGTGATGCTTCTTTCAATGCAAGCTCATCTTTTTGTTGCTGAACTAAATCCTGCGCAGCCTGAAGAACACCCCAAGAAAGCATGAAAAGAATAACAAGAAGCGAGGAGAAAAATACTTTCTTTTTTGTAGGCTTGAGACTGCTGAACTCCACAAACAGCTTTACATCTGACTGAAAATGCTCCCGCTCAGCCTCGGCATTTTTAAAGAACCCGCCGACTCCGTTGACCAGCCTACCGAACCCTTGAGAAACGCTAATTTGCTCCTCTGTAAGCTCACCGTGTCCTATAGCATTTCGCTGGTTTATTATTGATGCATCTACACCGGTAGACCGGTTGAGAAGCGCTTCAAGATCCTCAAGACGGTACCAAAATTCACCTTTTGAGTCCACAACAGGGGGAACAGCATAGCGCTCGCTGAGGTATTGTAGGGTCTCGACCGAGACCTCTAATTTTCGCGCTGCTTGTTTTAAATTAAATAACTTCGTCGATAATTTAAGACGATCAGAATCCATAGAAAACGGGTTATATTTACTGTATATATATTTGCCGTGACGCGTCAATGTTCGTTAATGTCAAACACTGTAACAAACTGTATTGTTTTTTTGGAAAATTGAAGCAAAGTGTCAATTCGTGAAAACTGACGTTAAAGAAGTTGATACATTAGTATATAGTTAGATATGTTCCAATCAGGAATTACTAAATCAAAAAAAAGTGCGGGAATAATTTTTTTTAAGTAGCGACAAAACAACTTATAGTTTTACAAGTCTTTGTGAAATCGGAAACATAAGTTTTCCATTTTTCACGAATTCACAAAAGTAATAATTCGAGATGTTTAGTTTTGAGGCTAAATATAATTATGCGTATGCTATAATCTTATCTTAATAGGCTATAATGAAATATTGAGTACTTTTTTATCGTTTGGGTGGAAATTAGCCTCAAATAATCACTCGTTTAACTTGGAAAGATGATGTGTGAAGTAATAGACTAATTTAATTCTTTATCCCGTGTGTTCTTTCCGTTAACTTTTCGGAGTAGGGGTTTCATCAATGAAAAGAACTTCTATTCCCAAGAAGA
>CAZPUU010000088.1:0-2646 GCA_964589835.1 uncultured Gammaproteobacteria bacterium | reverse complement strand
GTATTTGAAGCTCCAAGCGGTAAAATTTCCTACACCATCCTTTCCATTTCCTAAGTTGAGCAGTGTGCTACACTGTTTTGATGAGCAAGAGGAATATAAAAGTTCTCTTATCTACAATAGTATTTCTAACAATTGTCCTCTACCAGCTTTTTGTTCCGCCTATTTCACCACAAAAGACCCAAAAATTGCCCGATAATGTATTGGGTCAAAAGGATGGTTTTTTTGCAGTCACTAAAGTTGTTGATGGTGACACAATTGAGGTAGATATTGATGGGAAAAGGGAAAAAATCCGGATAATCGGGATAAATTCTCCCGAAACCGTTGACCCGAGACGCGAAGTCGAATGCTTCGGGAAAGAGGCTTCCGCCAAGGCAAAAGAATTGCTTTCCGGGCAAAAAGTGAGGCTTGAGAATGACATTAGCCAAGCTGAGCGGGACAAGTACAACAGATTATTGCGATATGTATTTCTCTCCAACGGCATGGATTTCGGGAAAATCATGATTCAGCAAGGATACGCTTACGAATATACATACGATTTACCGTACAAATATCAAAAAGAGTATAAAGAGGCGCAGCAACTGGCACAAACCTCAAATATAGGGTTATGGAGTGACGGCGTCTGCGGAAAGTAAGGTGTCAGGGGACAATTTGCGCAAACCAGGGTCTCTCGGCCCTTCCCATTTTTGCCATCTCGTATAGAGGGTCTGTCTGGTCCATCAAAAGGTATTTCACGTCTCTTACCATAGGGATATAGCACGATCTGCTTCCCTGCAGGAAAAAAAGCTCGGTGGTGTCCTCATCAACCAATACATCCGCGCCCTTCCCGTACGCAGCTTTCGCAACTTTGCTTACGCAGTCCCATTGGTGAAATCCGCCTACACGAAGAGAAGAGTGCTCGGGAAGTTGGCCCAATATATGCTCGGGTTCGGGATACGTTTTGTTCTCAAGAAAAAGTGAGAGAGGAACTCCTGCAGTAAGGATCCGGTCCTCAGGCTCTATATTAAATTCAGGTGCTTTTAGTGACCAATCAGGTGAGGAAGGATCTGATTCTTCTGAGAAAAAGACCCAATTCACACCATACCCATTTTGCCTGTATCTTTTATCGATCAGTACATTTAATCTCGGGGCTAAAAGATCGCTATGCGTCCACCTTTCGCCTTTTTCTCCGATCACTCCGTCAAGATATGGCTGAATGGGGAAAAGGAATAAAAACTCACTCACGCGGGCAGTATATACTCTTCGTGCTCAAATTTGCAACTTACTTATTGCAAATTGTGCTCAGAAGAGTCAATACCCGACCGCATTAATATGTAATAGGGGTATAAAAGCTTGAGGTATAAATTACAAATATTCAAATTAAAATCTGAGTATTCCGCACGAGGTTTCTTTTTGTGTACGGCTTGATAAATGAAATTAAATTAATTCTAAGAGTAATCATTCGGTATAGAAATTCCGCCATGTTGGAGTAAGGTTTCTAACGGCGTCACGTTCAATAGCACATAGAGCAAGGTATGACGTTTGTGGGGTGGTTACATTTACAAGTGCTCCACTGGCTTTTATTCTATCCTGCTCAAAGCATTCACCTCTTGTTGCAGTGTGATAAACGATAAGACTCTTTATGTCTATGTGTTCTTCTGCTTGAGTGTTTCCAAACCTACTTAATTTAACGTCAGCGAGCCCTAGAATGGTTGGAGTATACATTCCGTCGATATCATCCGAAACGCTTCCCTCAATTTGAATATCCTCTTCAATAACTTCCATTGAAAAATCCTTAAGAGCAATTTCCGCAGCATCGTCGTAACCAAAAAAACAGCACATGAGAGTGCCTTGCTCGTTATAATATCGAATATTCCAGCCTTTTCCTCCTTCTATAACTCTTGCATCAGGAAATTCTCTTACCAATTCCCTTATTCTTCGCGCTATTTCCCTATTATCGGTTCTTCCCTCATTGATAACGAGATCAAAATCGTGAATATTTTCTGTATTTCCGAGGGAGAGTGATCCGGTTACTCCCAGCTTATTCTTGTCGAGTCTTATTCCTAAAGAAGATTCTAGACTTTCGAGATCTCGGCTTAAAGTATCAGAAAACTCATCACCCCTAGTTAATAACGAAGCTAGTGCTTCCCTTCCTGAAAATAAAGCTACTACATCTTTTTTTGGAAAAAATTGCTTGTATTGCGCATAGAACGGATTTTGCCCACTTTGGGCAAACCTAGGATCGAATTCTCCTATAATCCTTTCTCTTTCAGAATATGGGATAGGATCATAGGAATGAGGACGTAGAGTTGCTTTTCGATATCGATTGCCCAAAAGCATCTTGTTTCCGCTTTCATCAGGTAAGTACATTACCTCTCCAAGAATCATTTCCTGAGGATGAGCCCATCCTTCCGTGTTGACTATAGCCCCATTCTCCAGTAGGAAGAGTTCTGCGTCCCTTACTGAAGCGTGATTTATACCACTAATATTACTTTGAGTTTCCGGCCCTCTCATATTTCAGCCTTTCATTTAGGGCAAACTGTAATTTGTCGGTCGTTAATTTGTCTACCCCTAAAGAAAACGCCAACTGAAGTACTTCTTTCCTATTGCAATTCGCTGCATGTACTAAAAATCCGTTGTTATGCAGTAAATCGACCCTTTTTTTTGTAA
>CAZPUU010000087.1:0-2817 GCA_964589835.1 uncultured Gammaproteobacteria bacterium | reverse complement strand
GTCGCATTCGGCAACTTCCCGTCCCACTTTTGCACTGCCAAAAATTGGAGGTATTCGGCGGTCAAACTTCCGCTGTCGCGGAGAATCTTTTGGGCATCTGCCTGACCTTGCGCTTGGGTAGTTGCAGTTGTTGCTTCGATTCTTGCGCGCTCGTAATTTTGCTGAGCCACCTGCTTTTGCTCGATCGAGGTATTAAAATCATCTGAAAAATCAAAATTCACAATGTTAAAATCATCAACGACTACATTGAATACGCTGAGTCTTTCTTTGAGGTGCTTCAAAGCATCCTGCTTGACCGCTTCTCTTTTAGTGATAAGCTCGGTCGCGGTAAAATTGGCCGTTGTTGCTTTGAAAGCTTCTTGGATAGCAGGATCGATGATCCTTTCTTTGTATTCCCGTCCGATATTCTGGTACACAACAACCGCTTTTTCTGCGCGCAGATGAAAATTCAAAGCAATTGTTGATTTTACTTCCTGCAGGTCTTTTGAGGCGGCGCGGGCATCCACCTGCTCTTTTTGCGTCCGTGTTTCAAGAAGCGTAATTCCCTCGACGATTGGTAATTTAAAATTTATTCCGGGATTAACAACTCTGTTGACCGCTCCGAACCGGGTTACGACCCCCACGTGCCCTGCCTCAACGATCGCAAACGAAGAAAAAATGACAACGAGAGCGACTAATGCGGCTAATCCTGCGCCTACAAGCTTTACAATTTGGGGCTGATTATTCATCAAGCTGACTATACCACAGACTTTTCAGAAAAACAATTTTTTTGAGGCTATCTCGCCTACAACGCTGGACTGGGTAAGGTTATAAATTTTAGAATATCATTTCCAGTAGTTGTAAACACTCACTTCAAAAGTATATTTTGCAGCTTATAGTATGATATAATTCTTCCCATGTCAGAAATATATCAACCTTTTCAAGAATCACTTGCCTGACAACCGCAAGATCTTCGTGATGTTTTTTGCGCAGTTAACCAATCTGACGGCAAAATTGATGACTGCTTTTTGGATACAATCCTCGGCATCCCACGCTTAAGACATCTTGGGAAAGAATTCATCAACGAAACGGATTTTCCTCAGCCGGACATCACATTTATGGATTTTATCTATGAAGGGACAGCATATAGACTGATCCGCGACATTTTGCACAAGATAAAACCAACGGAACAAGATGTAGTCTATGACATTGGTTCCGGCTATGGACGCTTTGCCTTGTATGGGGCGCTCACGACTGACGCGCAATTCAAGGGCATAGAATTCGTAACTTCAAGATACGATAAAGCAACAGAAATAAAAAAAAGATTTGATATAGGAAACGCCGCATTTATCAATGAAAATGTGCTGGACGTTGACATGTCGGACGGAACTATTTTTTATATGTTCAATCCGTTTTATCCTCGGGGTAACAGTACTCAATATGCGGTCGAGAATGAACTCAGAAAAATTGCAGATGCAAAACCGATAACTGTCGTTACATACGCGATGACGAATGAATTCAAATTCCCCTACCTTTTTGAAGACAGATTTCAATTTGCCGGAAATGTAAGATCAAGCAGAAGTCCAATAAATATTTTCCGATCTACCCCACCAGGATTTTCCGACGGATCCAAGTAACTATCGGATCTCTGCATCCGACCATTTAGACAATGAAGATAGAGGGGTCTTTCCATCGTTATCATAAATTTCTTGTTTTCTGCAACTCTCCCCGTTTCGACAAAGCCAAATTGCCCATACATCCTTCTTGCCGCTGTCTGCGTATCTTCCACTTCAAGCCTGACTGTATGTGCAATCCCTTCAGCTTCAAATTGCGTCAGTAACTCGGCCATCAATTGTTTGCCGACACCCATACCTCTATGGGTAAGCCGCGTATACATATTCCGAGCAATGGCAACATCACCATCATATGTTCCCCGAACAATAGCTGACGGCTTTTCCCCGTCAAACGCAACGAGTACAATTCCACCCTCAATATTTGCACGCCATTTTTCCTCGGGAGCCTCAAGATCGGCAAAAGCCTGCGGAGGAAAAGCTGCAGGATCGGTCTGAAGCATTTCGTGCCTCAAGCCACGATAAACCTGCCATTGATCCTGACCAAGTCTTTGAATTGTTATTTGAGGGGTATACCCTTCGCTTCTCGGTTCCATGAAGTGAATTTTAACATATTACAGGATACTTATCAATTCTTTTGAGGCTGGAAATTATTTTGTCTTCTTCACGTATCTCTTCTCATCGTGTGAATATTTCAATCCCAACTCGACGGCAAGATCTTCGTACCGTGTCCGCACTTTTTCAGATGCGGCATCCTCCACCCCTTCTATCATAAATATTTCAGGCATTGAAATTTCTCTGTAGGGACTTTCGGGATGTGTTGCAATCGTGTGTATTTGCGAAGCAAAAAGCCTTACAAGATGAACCCCTCGTGAAACCCTATACCCTTCACCCCGCTTTGCACCCTGAAACTGCAGAACAGAAAGCTCCTCTTCCCCGTCTCCCATACTCACCAAATACCCTTCTCTTCCTTTATACAAAAGCACCAGACTCATATCCCCCGTTGTAGGGGTGTAAAGGCGCGACCTTTCGTCGCCTGTCACAAGACTCATATCAAGCCTCATGTAATCCACGGGTGGAGTTATATTATTATTCACGAATTGAGCCAACTCCTCTTGCTGTGGAGCACGGTAATACTCTTCGGGTCTTGCCATAACAGCAGATTATACCAAAATTTTGCCTCGTGGCTCAGAAGAAACTTAATTTTTGAGTCCAGGATTTTATGTCGCAAAAATTGTATACTGGTTGCATGAAACGGTTACTCGTA
>CAZPUU010000086.1:0-2894 GCA_964589835.1 uncultured Gammaproteobacteria bacterium | reverse complement strand
AAAGCAACTTATCCCCATGTATTTCTATATGTACATAAGGACCCAATTGAAGCTCATACTCTTTGCCAAAATACACGAATTTTTCCCCGTTTTCGAATTTCTTTGGCTCTTTTTTATTCCTAAGCACAAGATTTTGCCTCTCCTCTATCCAATGGGTTTTGCTTTTAACAAATTCCTCGATAATTTTCTTGGGAATAAGATACGGAGCTTTTACCGATATGGTCCCGTCTCGAAGAATTGTAAGAGATATTGTAGCCCGGCGTCCCCGGGTAATTTTCACTGTAGAAAAGTCGATCATTTAAATCACATGATACCATCTGGCAGTCAACATGTGTAATCTCAAATTGCAGATGAAAATAAGTTATGGATATGATAAATTTAACCATGTTAAAAAAACTGACGCTTTCTCTGATGCTCCTTCTTTTTCTTCCGCAAATAGCAGTTGCAGCACGGCCTACTCCTCCACCACCGGCGCCGAATTCTGTTTGTATCGATGCAGGACACGGAGGAAGTGATCCCGGAACTTCAAACCAAGGACTCAAAGAATCGGATGTAAATTTGCAGGTGGCAAATCTTTTAAAATCGAGACTTGAGGCGGCAAATTATACCGTCTATATGACAAGAACAACCGATATAGCCTTGTCCAATGCCGACCGGTACAACTACTGCAACTCACAAAACACATCAATTCTTATAAGTATCCATCATAACGGCTCTACGGACACGACTGCAGATTACTCTCAGGGACTTTACATGAAAAAGTCGGATGTAACTCTGGCACAAGGAATTGTAAACAGCGTATCCTCGGCACTCGGTACACCAAATAGGGGGATTGCCCGCTTTGCATCAGGTGTTCTTTTGAAAGCCAATATGCCGGCAGCAATTTCAGAAGGATTTTTCCTCACAAACAGCAATGAATACACACTGATTACAACCTCCAACAGGCTTGATCAGGAAGCCGACGCCCTCTTCTCCGCTATCCAAAATTACTTTGGGAACTAGATTTGATAATATAATCCGGATTTTCTAAAAACCAAGAAGGAGTTACTTTGAAGCTTTTTTTATTTGAATATTCCGTCTACTGTCGGTGAGACGCGTGACCCCAATGAGTAGAGCGCATTTCCAAAAGGACTGTAACGGCCATCGTTACCCTCCAAAGCCCTTCTGTTCAATTCCATACCGGAGTGTATAACATAGCTCTTGAGCGGACGTGCATCCCCTTCCTGTAGAGCATCTGCAATATTCGCAAAGGCGACGGCTTGCTCATCCCATGCGGCTGCTATATGAACAGGAACTTTTTCTCGAAGTGCAACAAAACGGGATTCAAAAATTCTGTTCTGCTCGCTAAAATAATCTGTAGCAAGTGCGAGTGCTTCAAATGGGGACATTTGATCTACCGATGCACTTCTTACCCTTTGCTCGATACTTTCTGTTTGTTGTTGCGAAACTTCAGTTACTTCAACTTCGGCACTTTCTACTTGTTGCTGCGAAACTTCAGCTACTTCAACTGACGACATATGCAGTGATTTTATGCAAGTATGCATACAAAATCAAGATCCAATTTCGATATTGTCTACCGAATGCGAAACGGAATAGAGGAGATTTATTTTCCTAAGGTTTAATTCTTCTATCCGAAAACGAGGGAAAATCAAAGACAAATCCCAGTACTTTGTTAAAAAAATGCTAGCTAATGCTACTTTTACTTAACGCTAATCAACACTTGCTACGCTATCCAACGCATGCCTATGCTTAGCAGTTATAAATCTCGGTGTAACTGGTTGATTTGATTCAGTCAAGGATATGGGCGGATCCATATATACGAATTTATCCGTCCAAATGAAACTTATTGGAGTTGATGAGATAACATCAACTCTGTCGATTGTACTGGTTATTCCACTTTTCAGTCCTTCATTTATCTCATCCAGCGTATCCAGCAAAGGAATTCCGTGTTCTGTTTTGATCGGCTGGTGAGGAAGTCTTCCTAGTGTTGAAAAAAGGACCTTCACTTCTCCCAGCCTACTTGAAGTTGACAACCCAGCATCTTCAAGAACGCCATAGACGAGGGCTCGAAGTGCAAATAATTCTTTATCTTTTGGCAAAAAAGCTCCAACAACACTTACTGAATTTTGCTCCTTATCAATAGCCGGTAAAACTCTTACAAGCTCTAACTCTGTTGTTCCTTGAGGTGCACCAAGTGCGCTTCTAAGGGTTGAATAATATCTACGCACGGCTTCAGCATCGATATGAGCATCCATTCTACCAGTGGGATTAAAACTCATATCTCTAAGGATCATGTGCCTAAAACCATCAGGAGTTATTCTCATGTCAGGCTCTGCAACAAGTAGCTGAGAAGTTGCTTCTCCTAAAAAACGGTCTGCTTCCCCGGTAATAGGTACTATTGCTGCCATTGAGTACCTGACATCATGAATTTGACCTGTAAGAATGGGGTTGTCGGCGGTTTGACCGCTTCCGATAAGACTTCTCGCGCGCTCTTCGATTTCACCATAGTTGCCCATGAGATTCGATCTTATAGCTTCAATTGGGATGTCTGATGGGGTTGATTCTATGCTTGGCATAATACTACCTTTAGCTTCTAGTTATAGATTGCATGAAGTAATTATACCAACATGTTATGTAGTTTAATGAAAGGAGGTAAAAAATAAGACTAATTCTTCTGTCTCAAAAATGCGGGAATGTCAAAGACTGACTCTTCGTCGTCGTCTTTTCTTGCAGGTTCCTCCTGCTGAAATGAGGGTTGTTGATTTACAAATGGACTGTTGGGTTGTTGCTGGTTGTAATCCTGATTTTGGTCCTCCATAGTGCTTTGGACCATCTGTTGAAGTCTTTTCCGCGACTCGTCAAAGCCGGTTGCGATAAGAGTAATTCTTATCGAG
>CAZPUU010000085.1:0-2971 GCA_964589835.1 uncultured Gammaproteobacteria bacterium | reverse complement strand
TTTGGAGAAAGAGCTTTCATTCAGGAATTATATCACTATGATTAAATTCCAAAGAAAGGAAATGAGTGCTGTGGAAATGGTGATTTACGCTGTTCGAATGGAAGTTTCAGTTATTTGCCTTTTGGAAGAGACTCACATGCGCTTCCGTCTTTGTCCCCGTCGAGTCTATTGAGATCATTTCCCGTTCCTCCGACTTTCTGGAAGAAAGATTGGGCTTCGGGTTGGGATGAAAAATCATCGCAGTTGTAATCATCTGCTTTTTTCCCTGCGGTTTTGTCTTTCGTGACATTTCCTAACTTATCAAAAAGGATATTGCCGGCCTCATCAAGCTTGATATTTCCTTTTTCGTCTCTTCCGACTTCGGACTGCTGAAATGATTTTGTCTGCCAAAGCTTTTGTAAATCCCAATCGTTTTTTGCTACTTCAAGCCCAAAAGCAGCGAGAAGTGCAATGAAAGCTATGGCAAGAACAATCCTTAGTTTGTCAAAGAAAATAAAAAGAATAGCAATAATGATCAGGAGGATCCCTATGAACCACAATCGGAATTTTCTATTGTAGCGGAGTTTTGTAAGTATCGACGCACCCTTTTTCTCCCCGCTATCTTTTTCCTGTGTTTCTTTTTCTTCCTCGGCCATACCCTCATTATAGTCCTGGCTATATAAATAGCAAGTGAAATTCTTTTTGCCTCAAACAAACACTTGCGTTGTGGGAGTATAATGTGAATAACATGAAAGTCAAAGACATTTTCAAAAAGGATTTTGTCAGTATTTCTCCGAATGCAACAGTTTATGAAGCGGCAAAGCTGATTTTTGGAGCACATCACATGGGAGTGCCGGTCGTAAGCGGTAAAAAAAATAAATTAGTCGGATTTATAACCGACCAGGATATCACATCCGACATGTTCCCAAGCATCAAAGAAATTATGGAAGACTACATTCACGAGCGTGACTTTGAGGAAATGGAGAAAAAAATAAAGCCGATTCTTGCAAAAAAAGTAAAAGACACCATGAGTAAAAGAGTGATTTCGATACATCTTGACGACCCCGTATTAAAGGCCGAATCTCTGATGATGGTAAAAGACGTAAGGCGTTTGCCTGTTGTTGATGACAATAAGCATCTGTTGGGAATTATCTCAAAAGGTGATATTTTCAGGGCGCTTGTCAGACCCGAGATCAGGGGATTTAAATAAGACGCATTTCTCCAAAGAGATTTTTCCCACTAATAAAATTTACAAGTGAATTGTAATTGCTATTAGCGTTTGTCTATTTCGTCTACTCGTCTTCTTTGGCTGCTTCAGGTGTAACCGGTTCGCTTTCTACTGCTTCTTCAGTAGGAGCGCCTTGTTGTGTAAGCGTTACATTCGTAGCTTTTTGACGGCCATCTGCTCCTGTTTCAACTTCAAAAGTTACGCTTGCTCCTTCTGAAAGACTATCAAAAGAAACACCAACTAGTGCTGATGAGTGGAAGAAAAGATCTTTATCTTGACCTTCCATCGAAATAAACCCAAATCCTCTGTCTGTTTTTTTCTTAACTGTTCCTGTCATATATTCGTATACCTCCTTTCACTACTTGTATTATACCTTTTTATGGGGGTTATAGATACTAAATTGCAATTCAATCTGTTCTTTGAAGCGTGCGGCTTAATAGAAGACGACCTTTAGGGAGATTGTTTTAACATCTCAGTAAGTTTTGAGGAGATTTCCCTGGCAGCTATTCTGTTAGCAAATTCATTTGGATGTTGGTCAAAAGGATTAACTGTTAATTTTTTTGTGTTGTAGCCTTTGAATGCAGGATAGAGATCAAGGGATTCGATTCCGTTTTGTGACAGATATGTTGTTATTTTGTTATGATAATTTGCCAGAGAGTAATTTTTATCAAGGTCGGCCATTACCGGAAAAATAACAAATACTAATTGGGCATTGTTTTGCTTTGCATAGCGTTTGGCTTTGGAAAACTGTGTTGTAAGATTTTCCCAAGCAGCAGAATCATCGTACATGCCTTGAAGAACTTTTTGGAAATCGTACTTACCGGCATAATAGAATTTAACAGACTGGTTATACATGAAGTCAAAAAAATACGAGTTTGAGCGCAATGTCCGAACAACTATATTTTTGGGTTCCGAAAAAATCGCATCAATAAATTCGTTATATGCATATTCGTCTTTAATGAGTCTTTTGTGGTGTGTGCTCCTGATATCATTCAAAAAAAATTGAAAAACGAGCACATTAAATTTGGGCAATTCGGGATTTTTGATCAAGTAATCAATCTCATCAATCGTATTCCAGCCACTGGTTCCGAGATTGTAATATTCAAGGTTGCTATATTTTGATTGAAGTTCATACCCGACAATGTCGGAAAATCTATCTTTTGGGTTTTTGATTCCCAGGCCATAAGTAAAAGAATCTCCAATAAATGCAATCTTAATGCCCGATGCGGAAGCCTGCGTATCAGAAGTTGAGACCGCTCCCAGCACGGTGGGATGTTCTTTGTCGCGAAAACTCAGACTATTCAATTTTGCATGACGGCTCATCCAGGCTCTGCTCGTTTTTGAATAATTGAAATAATCCGTCTGATCGTAGACATATCGAAAATACAATTCAAATCCCCCCAGTGTTAGAAGCACTGAAATGAGTATTGTTGCAGTAATTTTTATTACCTTTCTCATCTACAAAAAGAATTATAAAACTTTTCGTGCTTTAATAGTCGGTAGCTATTATGTTTTTGTAAACTCAGGCGTAGTATCGAAAGTTACAGAAAACTCATCCAAAAATATGCGGCACCGATTAAGATAATGACAAATCCCCAAAAGGTCTGTCCCCCTTTGAAGAGCTGGGCTTTTTTATTAACTCTATCGGGAAAGGCAATTTTTTCCATACCTTTTATCAAAGTTATCCAGCCTAAAACAGTAACAGCAAGCCTCCAATCGGCAACCCACAGATTGTGTGCAACAACGGTAGCAAGACCCAAAAGG
>CAZPUU010000084.1:0-2975 GCA_964589835.1 uncultured Gammaproteobacteria bacterium | reverse complement strand
TTTATATATCCATCTCTAATTTTAGTAATGTTCATGGGTGTATTGATTCTCATTCTTACGTTTGTGATCCCAAGGATTGCGGTTGTTTTCTCACGACTAAAATCCGAACTCCCGCTACCAACGAAGGTTCTTATCTTTATGTCGGATTTACTGTTGAAACAAACGATACCTCTCCTACTGGGGCTCGCTGTAGTTGTCGGTGGGTTCATAATGCTTGTTAAGGTGAATAGGAAAGGAGTGCTTAATGCGTTATTTTCATTACCGCTAATATCAAACCTAATGCGATACATCGATCTCACAAGGTTTACTCGAAGTCTTCATCTGTTGCTTAGCGCAGGTATCCCAATAGTGACCGCATTGGATCTCACGAAGGACACAGTCAGCAAAAAGAACGTTAGGGCAATGATCGAACGATGTGGTGAGATGGTGCTGTCAGGGAAACCATTTTCTGAAGGCTTGAAGAGTGAAAAAAAAGTTGTTCCACGCATCATGCTTAAGATAATCGAGGCTGGAGAAAAAAGCGGAGGTCTCGACAAAGCTCTTTTGGACATTTCACAACATCTTGATTATGAGGTGACAACAACACTGGCAACAATTACAACGCTTTTGGAACCACTACTTCTTATGGTAGTTGGAGTTATGGTTGGAGGCATGATGCTCTCAATTATCGCACCTATTTATGGCCTGATCGGTTCTGTCGGAGGAGGATGATAATCGCAGAACTCAAACCTTCTTTGCTGGTGATGCGGGAGCATTTTGGGTAGTTGTTACAGGAGGAACAGGAGCTGTTTGAATAGGTGGTAGGTATTTTTGGACCATCGCGACAACCTGATTTGGTGCAAGGTCTGCCTTTACTAAGACATTAGTTGCTCCTTTTTGCATAGCCTCTTTTATTGCTGGGTCATGAGAGAGATTTGTCCAGATAATGATGACCGGCATCTTTGCGGGCTTTGGTTGCTCTGTCTGAAGTTTGGTGAGGACACCTAGCCCGTCTAACTTCGGCATCATAACATCAAGAAGTACAAGATCAAATCCACCGGAACGAATCTTGGCAAGCCCGTCCTCTCCATCTACTGCAAACTCGACGGCATAGCCAGCGGTTTTTAGAACCTCATCATAGAGTTCTCGGAGCGTTGGATCATCGTCAACTACAAGAATCTTTTGTGGCATACGCACTCACTATAATAAAATCATAATAAGATGTCAAACCACGCTTTGTCTTTTCCCATCCCCGATTAGTCTATAATCAAATATATGTCTACGGTTTACGGTACGGTACAAAAAGTTAAGAGCAACGATTCATCTTCAGAACTAAGTCATATTAATGAGGAGATCTACAAAAAAAATGTAGAGCTTGCAGAAAAAAACAAGGTCCTCTCTCTTCTTCGCCAGATTTATGAGATTGTACTTAGCGCCGTTACAGATCCAAAAATAATCTCAGAGCAAGTCTCAAAACTAATTGTTCACGAGATAGGGTTTCGTGGAGTTGGCATTTTTCTTGTCGGAAACGGTGAGTTAAGAAGTATAGGTGTGGAGCTTTCCGGTACGGTACCCGAGTATGAGCAAAAATTGCTAGCAATCTGCAGAGATAATGCAGTCTCATTGAAGAACAACAAAGACAACTTGTTAGTGCTTACGGTGAGCGGAAAACTAAAAAAAACAACAAAGTATCTTTTCGACGTTCTTAATCCGATGACAGATCTACATACTGCCTCAACCATTCAGGAAAATTTAAACATTCGAACTGTTGCCACATTCCCACTTTTGGTTAGAGGAGAGCTGCTGGGGGCATTAATGATTTTACTAAGCGAGGATGGAGAATCGATCACGAGTACAAAGGTGGACATCATGGACAGACTTACCGAGGTGATCGGCGTAGCTATTGATAATGCGCTACTATACCGTGAGATACAGTCTGCGAACATAAAGCTTAAACAGCTGGACAAACTGAAGGACGAGTTCGTCTCGATCGCATCACACGAGCTTCGAACACCAATGACCATCGTTCGTTCTTATTTATGGATGTTGATGCAGGCTCAAAACGGGACGCTTACCGATAAGCAGAAGCTTTATGTAGATCGTGCGTATGGATCTACTGTGCGCCTGATAAATCTCATAAATGACATGCTTGATACCTCTCGCATTGACTCCGGTCGCGTTGCGATGAATCTAGAGCCGGTCGATCTTCAGAAATTGTCTCAGGATGTTATCGCCGAGACAAAAACTCGAGCAGAGCAGTTGGGATTAACGCTCGCAGTAGAAGACAGAGCAGTACCAAAGGTAATGGCAGATAGCGAAAAAATAAGAGAGGTTTTGATCAATTTAGTTGGAAATTCTATGAAGTTTACACCCAAAGGTGGCTCTATCATGATTAGGTTTGAGGTTGGAGATGACGCCGTTACAACCAAGGTTATGGATACGGGGATGGGATTTACAAAAGAATATGAGGGAAAGTTATTTCAAAAGTTCGGATTTATAAAAACTTCTTATCAGATGAATAAAAGCGATAACGGAGGAACGGGGTTGGGACTGTATATCTGCAAATCAATCTTAGACATGCATGGGGGAACTATAAGTGCGATGTCTGAGGGCCCAAACAAAGGATCAACATTTAGTTTCACACTCAAACAATACCATGAAACGAAATAGCATACCTATATTTAGTTGGCGAGCTGGGTACTCAATTCCTGAGCTTTTGGTCGTCATGGTTATTTTGGGATGATTAATTTTCTTATGTAGTGACACAATATTTGCTCCTCAACGTAAAAACACCTCCGAGACAACTATAAATACTCTACTTGCCGAAGTCTCTAATCAACATAATAAGAGCATGAGTGGAGACATAGGCACTGGCACGGTGCAAAATAGTTATGGAATCTACTTTACTTCAACGAGCTACACAAACTTCAGAGGAACGGCATACTCGGCTGGAAACTGTACAAACTTTACAACGGCAGTACATCCAAATTTGAGAT
>CAZPUU010000083.1:0-2981 GCA_964589835.1 uncultured Gammaproteobacteria bacterium | reverse complement strand
AATATTCCATAAGTCTGAGTCCAAAATACCTTCCGATGATGATATTGAGAGGAATTAACACAAGGATGAATTCAGGATATAAAAGAATGGTATTTCGAAGATAAATTGATGAGAGCAACAAAAAGCCCAGTATTCCAATGGCAAAAGTAACCATGGTAATAATTATCATTTCCTGGGCGCTTCTTTCCTGTTGAACGGCAATTATTTGCTCGGACAAAAGGATAAGCAGTAGCACCGGGAAAATTGAGAGCTGTTTGACGACCAATATTCCTGCCATAGCGCTGACCGTCAGGGCAAGAAAAAGAAAAAGAGACACGATAAACATCGAAAAAGCCATTTTGGGAAGCTGCATGATGCGTAATTTTTTTAAGAGAATACGGGCAACAGTTGATGAAAAAAGAATGGTTGCAAGAAGTATAAGCCCCGCTGTAATACCGGTTGAAAGGAGGGTGATCGAAAGTGCAACCGGCACAAGCATGCCGATGCTGGGGAGACCAATCACATGTCGGATAAATGCAATGATTGTAGCCAGCATTGGGAGAAGCAGAATAAGAATAACCGTTCTTGATGGTACTCCCGATTTGACAGATGCCTGCACCAGAAACGCAAAGATATTGGTATAAGTCAGATTTTCAGCCGGTCGCTGTTTGAAGAGAGCGACTGCCTGCTCGTCCTCGGGTCCTTCAGGACGCGTCACGTCCTGCTGCTGAATTTTGGCAATTGCCTCGGCCTCTGCCGATTGCGAAGCGGTGGCAGAAGTAGTTGCGACATCTATCTGGGGCTCGACAACGGCAGGGAAAAAACGTTGAGCGTACGATGTTTTGGTTACGGCGAGTACAAAAAGAATAGACAGGAAAAGTGTTGCGAGGGATTTCATATGTAAATGGTATCAGATTGGGCTCTTAGCTTCAACCAATTAGGACTTTCGAGATTGTATTTTGCGCTCAGTCGCAGAAAGAAAGCGTTTTCGAAGTCTTATGTTTTGAGGAGTTACCTCCAAAAGTTCATCGGCATTAATAAAATCTAACGCCTGCTCAAGAGACAATTCTGTTGGGGTATCGATTTGAACCGACATGTCGGATGTAGAAGACCTGATATTGGTCATTTTCTTTCCTTTAGTGACGTTGATTTCCATGTCGTGTTCGCGTGTTGAGATACCGATGATCATTCCTTCATAGACCGGGGTGTTTGGTTTTATGAAAAGTGTGCCTCTATCCTGCGCATTTTCAAGTCCATAAGAGAGCGCATTGCCTGAGTCAAATGAGATAAGAACTCCGGGGCGTGCTTCTTCAATTGAAGTGGTATCTTTCGGAAAGTATCCCAAAAAGAATGTATTCAGCTCGACAGTACCCCTGGTTTTTGTGAGCAGTACATTTCGGACTCCAAGCAAGTTTTTACTCGAAACTTTGTATACAAAGCGCGTTACCTCTCCGGGCTCTTGAGTCATATTGATCATGGTAGCCTTCCTTTTGGCAAATTCTTCTGTAATTGCTCCGATATAATCTTTTCCGACGTCTATTGTGACTTCTTCATACGGCTCACAGTCAACGCCGTCAATTTTTTTGTAAATTACCTGTGGCTTTGAGATTTCCAGTTCAAATCCCTCCCGGCGCATGGTTTCGATAAGTACCGCCAGATGGAGTTCTCCCCGACCCGATACTGCAAAATTAGAGCTGCTTTCGTCCTGTTCGATCTTGAGCCCCAAATTGGTTTCCTTTTCTTTCAAAAGACGGTCCTTGATCTGAGATGAAGAGAGCAATTTCCCTTCTTTTCCGAGGAACGGGCTCGTGTTGGGTCCGATGGTTATTCTGATAGTTGGATCTTCAACAGTAATTTTTGGAAGGCTTTCGGGTTTTGAGGGGTCGGTTACGGTCTGGCCGATGGTAAGCTCGGGAATTCCTGCGATCGCGACGATGTCTCCACTGGCCACTTCGTCAACCTCGACTCTGTCAAGGCCGATACTGGTGAAGAGTTTTTGCACTCTGCTTGTACCGATTACTTTTTCTTCATCAACGAGAGATACCATATCTCCTTTTTTGAGCTTTCCCCGGCTGACTTTTCCGATACAAATTTTTCCGACGTGGGTATCATTATCAAGGGTTGAGATAAGCATTTGAAATGGCTGATCTTCATCTTTTACGCTGTTGGGAATTTCAGCAACGATCGCTTCAAAAAGTGGGGACAGGTCACCGGGCATTTCACTCGTATAATTATCGGGAAGAGTGTCAAAGGCTTTTCCGTCGCGCCCGACTGAGTAGAGGGTTTTGAAATTTAAATGATCGTCGTGCGTCGCAAGCTCTAGAAAGAGACTCTCGACTTCCTGAATGATCTCAAGCGGTCTTGCGTCTTTTTTATCAATTTTGTTGATAAGTAGAATTATTTTTAAATGCTTTTCAAGTGCTTTTTTCAGTACAAATTTTGTCTGAGGAAGCGGCCCTTCGACTGCGTCGACCAAAAGTATAGCTCCATCGGCCATGTTGAGAATCCTTTCAACCTCTCCGCCAAAGTCGGCGTGTCCCGGTGTATCGATGATATTTATTTTTACATCCTTGTATTTGACCGAGTTATTTTTCGAAAGAATTGTGATCCCTTTTTCCTTTTCAAGGTCATTTGAGTCCATGATAAGGTCTTCAGTCATTTCTTTCTGGTTGTCTCGGAATGTATGGGTTTGCTTGAGCAAAGAGTCCACGAGCGTAGTTTTGCCGTGGTCGACGTGGGCAATGATAGCGATATTTCTAATATTTTGCATAGATGTAAAAAGGCCTTAAAAAAGACACGTGGGCAAACGTGTCATCCTATAAGTTTTATTATATCAAAAATCGAACATGTTTAATAGATGTATTACTTATTCTTGCCAAATCAGGTATATATGGATTTGGCTTAGAAGAAGTTATACCCGACCTTATAAATTTAATAATAGGTTATAATAGATACTCGTATTATGAAAACAATAAAAAGGATTCCTGTGACACGTGAGGGCT
>CAZPUU010000082.1:0-3095 GCA_964589835.1 uncultured Gammaproteobacteria bacterium | reverse complement strand
TAACTTTTCGGAGTAGGGGTTTCATCAATGAAAAGAACTTCTATTCCCAAGAAGATTTGCGCAATATCTTTTTTAACTTTAAGAACCGCTTGCTCAAATTTCAATTCTTTGATAATCCTGTGATCATTGTATAAAGCAGCCTGCTGCCTCAAGATCGATATGAAATTGGCGTGCATAGGATAGATATCAAAGGGTCCAACTTCGTTGAAGGAGCTTATACGCTCAACATCACCGTCAAAAACAATGCCGTCCGTATTTCTCACTTTTAGTCTGAATGTCTTCATTTAGCAATTGATTTGTTTAACTGCCGGCAGCAGGCGGAGAAGTTGCTCCACCGGGAGCTGTAGTTGCTTGCAGTGAAGAGGTATTGGCTGCATTAGCAGCCATTTGTTGCTTTTTTGCATCTAATTTTTGATCAACATCCTTGAGGGTACCGATAAACAAGAAGTCTTCAGGTATGAGAGGGTCTACCTTTCCATCGAGTATTGCTCTTACATCTGTAACTGTCTCTTTAACCGAAACGAATACCCCCTTCTTTTCGGTTTGCGCTTCAACAACGGTGAAATTTTGTGTCATGTAATTTTTCAATATTTTTGAGCGTTTATACGTTACCTGATCATCGGCTGAAAGCTCGGATTCACCAATAAGGGATACTATCCTTTCAAGAGCCATTGCTTTTTTCAAGAGTGTCTGCGCCTCAAGAGCGGTTTCATAATGAAGCTTCCCAACCGTATCTACATTTAAAGAAGACGAGCTTGAGCCTAAAAGGTCGATAGCAGGGAACCTTCCTTCCTGATAAATATTACGTGACAGAATAATACCGGAATCCAGATAGGGGAAAATTGCCTGCACACCGCTATCTGTAAGGTCATCTGCAGGGACGTAAATGGCTTCAAATGTTGTAATCGCATTCTTTGCAGTTGATACAAGGCGCTCGTGGAAAGATGCCATCTCAGATGTGAGGGTAGACTGATAACCACCTTCGGAAGGAATTGCATTGATAAGTGTAGAAAGTTCGTATCCGGATTGGGCAAAACGGAATATGTTATCAATAAAAAACAACACATCTTTTCCCAAACCATCGCGGAAATATTCAGCTAAAGTCACTCCTGTGAATGCCGTCCGGAACCTAAGCGCAGGATTCTCACCCATAGAACCATACACAAGACTTACTCCCTGCATAACGTTACTTTCAAGAAGCGTAGAGAATAACTCCTCTCCCTCACGGGTGCGCTCTCCCACACCGGTAAATACCGTTACGTTTCTCTCCGGGTTCAAAATAACCAAATTATGGATAATTTCAGAGATGATGACTGTCTTTCCGACACCGGCGCCGCCGAAAAGGCCGACCTTACCGCCCTTAACAATGGGAGTGAAAAAATCTACTGCCTTAATTCCTGTTTCAAGCAAGTCACTTGGAATATGAACCTCAGAAAAACTCAAATCTTTAGAAATAATTGGACGCAATTCTTTCGCGTTAAGCGGACCCAATCCGTCTTGAGCTTCACCTAATGTGTCTATGACTCTTCCTAAAAGTTCTTTTCCTACAGGAATTTTTATTGGTTGGCCGGTATTTACAACATCCGCACCGTGGTGAAGCTGCACTATATTGGTCAAAGCCAGACAGAAAAATGAGTTGGGTGAGGCTGAAGTGTATACCTCCATTTTAACAGTTGGATCCTCTTTAAAGAAAAGCACATCATAGATTTTCGGCTTTTCACCGGTAAATTCCACTTCAATTATTTGCCCTTTTACACTGATTACTTTTCCGACAACCATATCAACGAGTAGAAACGGTTACTATTTTCATGTGTCTGACTTAAAAACGTGATCATTGAAATTGCATACGGCCTGTTTATTCCCAAACGGTAAATCCTGAAATTGTTTCCAATTGTTTCTTGTTTTGTAGCTGATGCTTGAGTTGGTTTCTTTGTTGAATGAGTTTTTTTGTTTCCTCTTCGATATGGATAAGCGCCTCCTCCATAGCATTTACCCGGGATGCATGGCGGGCAAGCTGATTTTCCAGTAATGACTGGCTAAAGAGATTGGCGATAATTTGAGTCTCAAAAAAGTAAAAGATTTTTTCAAGACTTGGCTCAAAAATGAACCGATCGTCCCGGCTGATTGCTTCCACAACTTCAGACTCAAAAATGCTGTCACCTGTAATGCTGGTCCCGATCGGATCTTGATTTACGACATTTCCGAATTTTCCATAAAACACCTGAACGCGGTCGTATTGTAAAAATTTTTGCATTAGCCCTTTGATGTGGGAGCTATCAACCCCAACGTCTGGAACCTCAAAATAGGTAAACGGCCTGACTGCCCCGGAACTTTCATACATTTCTTTTCCTGCAGACCCTATGATAAGGATATCTGTGGTCGCAGGATCTGTTTTTTTCAATTCCATTATAAAAAGCCTGTAGGTCTTTTGGGTAACTGAGCCGTATAGTCTTCCATTTGAAGCCAAATATACGAATAGCGTCTTTCCGTTCTTCTGAAGCAAAGGCAGTATTGATTTGTCGCCGGCTTTTCTTTTGGCAATAAGCTCTTTTACTTCCCGGTTGTAAGATGCCTTCAAATCAACGAAAACATCAGACAATTCTGCCAAGAAATCACGGGCGGTCAAGACGCTGTTTTTTATCTTTTGCATCCTGATAACAGCGATCTCCTCGTAACTTTCTGCAAGATCTTTCAAGCTGTTAAGGGCTTCGAGATTCTCGTTAATGATTTTCTTCTGTGGCATAGTATTACATTAAATTGCAATCAACCTCTTATCCTTTATTTTGACGGTGGAGCCGCATTGCCTTCACCGTTACCCGGCTGGGGTACACTTTTTACTTCCGGCTGCTTGTACGTCACGCCGCTCAGAGCCAATAGTGCGTCCCTGTTTTTCATAATATCAGCTTTAAAATCGTCCCATTCTTTTGCTATTGTTACATCATACAATAATTTTTGTTGTGCCCGGTCGTAATAGGCTGCAATAAGGCTCACTTTAATTTTCTCAAGATTCTCCTTATCCTGTATAAGATCCTGCAAAATGAGTGCAATAATAATGAGCTGAACCTTCTGGGGCACTGTTTCTTGGTAAGGTTGGG
>CAZPUU010000081.1:0-3408 GCA_964589835.1 uncultured Gammaproteobacteria bacterium | reverse complement strand
CAAGAAGCATTCCAAACACTACAAGTATATGTAAAAGCACCAAATCTCATACGGCACCATTTGGCTGTAGAAGCTGCGATGCGCGCTATATGCAAAATCATGGCAGCGCGCTCTCACAGTTTTCTCAATGAGGAAACCTGGGCAATTACAGGTCTCCTGCACGACGCAGACTACGAACTCACACGAGATATTCCCGAAAAACATACGATTTACTTGGAAGAAAAATTAGGCGGCGTCCTGCCAAAAGAAATAATGTATGCGATCAAGGCTCACAATTTTCTCCACACAAAGGCAACACCAATATCGGCCATGGATTGGGCTTTATATACCTGCGACGAATTGACGGGTTTTATCATAGCCTCGGCGCTCATTCAAAAGGACAAAAAAATAAGCTCGGTTACCGTTGATTTTGTGCTTAAAAAACTTCAGGAACCCTCCTTTGCAAAGTCTGTGGACAGAGCACAAATAATGTCATGCGAGCAGACGCTAAAAATTCCCCTACCTCAGTATGTTGGAATTGTGCTTGCCGCTATGCAAGCTATTGCAACAGACCTTGGTTTTGAGGCATGATATTCATATGACAAAACACGAGAACGTACACAGAGGATTGCCACGGATGCTTTTCAATAATTTTATCGGTGGGATAGCTTGGTCTGTTGGTGTATGGATAGGAACAACTGTTATTATAGCCTTTGCTGTTTTTGTAATTTCCAAGATAAATCTTATCCCACTTGTCGGAAATTTTGTTGCAGAAGTAACAAAATATGTCGAAAGGACAAATTCACCGTTTGAACTCTAACAACTCCCACTTCAAATGAGAGGCCATTTGAACTATAATTACTACATGGAATCAAACCTAGACAACCTCAGACACTCGACGGCACACTTGCTCGCGGCGGCGGTCTTGCGTCTTTATCCGGATGCAAAATTGACTATCGGACCTGCAATTGAGAATGGTTTTTACTACGATATCGATTTTTCAGTTCCAATCTCGGAGACCGATCTGCCTAAGATCGAAAAAATGATGGAAAAAACTCTTGGCACATGGGATTCTTTTACTGCACGCGAAGTATCAGAAGATGAAGCTCGAGAAATATTTAAAAAAAACCCGTACAAACTTGAGCTAATTGACGAAATTGTCAAAAAGGGTGAGAAAATTACTTTATATAAAGCAGGAATGTTTGAAGATCTGTGCCGTGGAGGACACGTTGAGAACCCTGCAAAAGAAATAGGTGCATTCAAGCTTTTAACACTGGCCGGTGCTTATTGGCGTGGAAGTGAAAAAAATAAAATGCTAACCAGAATCTACGGTACGGTATTTGCTACGCAAAAAGAGCTTGAGGAGCATCTCAATCGTCTCTCCGAAGCTGAAAAGCGCGACCACAAAAAATTGGGGAAAGAACTCGATCTGTTCGTTTTTTCAGAAACAGTCGGAAAAGGATTGCCTCTCTTTACACCAAAGGGTTCGGTAATAAGACGTGAACTAGAGAGGTTTATTGTTGATGAGGAAATCAAAAGAGGGTACGTTCATGTGTATACCCCGGATATTGCAAAGATTGACCTTTACAAAAAATCTGGTCATTACCCCTACTATAAAGACTCTATGTATTCACCTATTCAGATCGAGGAAGATGAGTTCATGCTGCGTCCAATGACTTGCCCTCATCATTTTGAGCTTTATCTTACCCGGCAACACAGCTACAAAGAACTGCCTATGCGTATTGCAGAGCTTGCAAAGCTTTACCGGTTCGAAAAATCCGGCGAACTCATGGGCCTTCAAAGAGTAAGAACATTTTGCCTGGCCGATTCTCATATCATTACGCCTAAAGATAAAGCAGAGGAGGAAATTCATGGAGTACTTGACCTTATAGAATACATCGCCGGAGTTTTTGGACTCAAGCAGGGAGAGAATTACTCGTACCGCCTCTCGCTGGGGGATAGAAATGACGAAAAAAAGTATTTTAAAGACGACCGAATGTGGGACCATGCAGAAGAGACACTAAGAAAAGTTTTGGAGGAAAGAAAGGCTCATTTTGTGGAAGCAGCCGGAGAGGCAGCATTTTACGGCCCAAAAATTGATATTCAGATGAAAAACGTAAACGGAAAGGAAGATACCGCATTTACCGTCCAGTATGACTTTGTTATGCCCAAAAGATTTGACCTCACATTTATCAATGCGCAAGGAGAGGAAGAGCAACCTGTAGTTATTCATAGATCCTCGATAGGGGCGATTGAGAGAGTTATGGCATTTCTTATTGAACACTACGCAGGGGCTTTTCCTGTGTGGCTAGCACCTGTTCAGGCTCAAATCATTCCTGTTTCCGATAAATTCGCTGACTACACTCAAAAGGTAGTTGAAGGCTTAAGAAAGGCAAATATCAGAATAGAAGCCGATTTCTCCAATAATACGCTTGGAGCCAAAATCCGTGAGGCTACTTTACAAAAAGTACCCTTCATGTGTATAATAGGCGGTCAGGAAGAAGAAGAAAGCAAAAACGGAAAATTGATGATAACTGTAAGAGCACGGGACGGAAAAAATAGAGGAATGGTCGAATTGGAAGAATTTATTAAACAAATTCAAAACGAAATTGAGACAAAACAATAAATTTACACCAAAAGTTTTTTTTAGGAAAAACTACCAAATCCGAGCTTCCGAAGTAAGAGTGTTGGACGATAAGGGAGAGATGGTTGGAATCATGCCAATCAAAGAGGCTCTTCAAAAAGCTGAAGAACTTGAGATTGATCTCGTAGAGATTGCGCCGATGGCAAAACCGCCGGTAGCGAAACTCATAGATTACTCAAAATTTCTATATCAGCTTAAAAAAAAGAAACAAGAGGAAAAGAAAGGATCAAAAGCATCTGAGACAAAACAAATCAGATTTGGACCTTTCATCGGAGAACACGATCTTGACATAAAATTGAAACGGGCAAAAGAATTTTTGACCGAAGGAAACAAGGTAAAATTTACCGTCCGGTTCACCGGGAGGCAAATGGGCCACCAGGAAATAGGAAAACAAAAATTGGAACAGGTACTGGAAAAGTTGGGCGAAATGGCAAAAGTCGAGCGCGAAATAAAAATGGAAGGCAGACAAATGCACATGATGCTGGCAAGAAGCAAATAATATGTATAAGCTAAAAACAAAAAGAAGCGTTAAAAGAAGATTTAAGGTCACAAAGACCGGAAAAGTTTTGCGTGGCTCTCATATGAGATCGCATTTGAGATCAAAAAAGTCGAAAAGAACGCAAAGAGCACAAAAAGAACAAAAATTTGTAACAGCAGGATTTGCGAAGAAAATAAAGCAATTATTGGGAGAAGCATAACTATATGTCCAGAGTAAAAAGAGGGATCATATCCCGACAAAAACATAAAAAAATATTTGAGCTTGCAAAAGGGTACAGAGGAACCCG
>CAZPUU010000080.1:0-3466 GCA_964589835.1 uncultured Gammaproteobacteria bacterium | reverse complement strand
GCCATGAAAAAGCTTTTCAACTTCATAGGCCAAAGTATTAACAGTTTCTTTTTCAAACGCTTTGCCTGTATAAAATTCAAGAAAAGCGGCTACCGAGGCAACGCTTAAGGCAGCGGAAGATCCCAGATTTGACCCAACTGGGATTTCTGAAATGATGTCAAAACCATAGTTATATATTTTGTGTCTAATTTTATTCTTCTTTAGATAGCCTATTACAATGCCACTTATTCTTGTCATTATCTTGTCCTTCTGAGTTACCGTCTTTTTAATGATTGCAACTGTCAATCTCAAATCTAGTGAGACTATAAGTGTTGGCTTACCGTACACGGATGCATGCTCCCCAGATAGAATTATTTTCGCTGGAGCGGAGTACGAAACTTTCATGGGGTTGGCCTGAACTTCAAACCATAGGCAATAACGCCATCGTCGGTTGGCTTTCTTACCTTTCTAAGTATGCAGATAACTTTTTTACCAACGAATAGGTCGTCTTTTTGATAATCTACCAGCTGACCAAACGCTCGCTTTGAGTCGGGAAACTCAACCAAAACGACTGGATAAGGTGCGTACTCTTTGAAGTCTGCGCTTGGTACCATGATATTTGTCCATGTGACAACCTTTCCAACCTTGCCTAGTAATTTACGTACTACTTTTTGTCTTCTCCAGATTTTAACAGGGCTTATCATATGTTTAGAATCGTAACTACTGACGTGCCACCTGATCCTCCTACATTTTGGGCCAAACCATATCTTGCCTTTACCTGACGATTTTTTGCCTGCTTTGTTAGCTGCAAATATATTTCTCCAATTTGTTTGATTCCCGTAGCCCCAACTGGATGACCTGCCGCCTTTAGACCTCCCGAGGTGTTAACAGTTAGGCTCCCGCCTGAACCGTACATCGTCCCAAGCTCCTTAATCTTTTTACCCGCTTCTCCTTTTTTCCAAAACCCGACTGCTTCCATGGCAAAAAGTTCGGCAATGGAAAAACAGTCATGCAATTCCGCAACATTAATATCGGATGGTTTTATTTTTGCTTTATGGAATGCTTTTTGGGCAGCAAGTTTAGTTGAGTATATTTCATCAAGTGATTTTCGGTACTTCAGTGAGATTGAGTCGGTTGCGGTTTCTGAGGAAAGTACCCTGCAATGCTTGTTTTTGCTAAGTATTTTTTTGTCAACGGTCAGCAACACTGCGGAAGCACCGTCTGAGATGGGCGCGCAATCAAGAACCTTAAGAGGGTCTGCAACATAAGAACTTTTTAATACCTGCTCCACAGAAACCCTTCTTTTAAACTGGGCTTTTTCATTCAGACTACCGTGGTAATGGTTTTTATGCGAAACATAGGCCAGATTCTCTTCTGTGTAGTTGTATCGCGCAAGGTACTCTCTGGCCATCATGGCGTATAGGCCAGGGAATGTAAGTCCCACTTCCTGCTCCTCTCCTGATGAGGCAGCGGCAAGACCTTTGGTCGTTTGCTCCGGAGAGTAGTCTGTCATTTTTTCTGCACCTATGACTAACACTGTCTTTGCCGAACCAGACTCTATGTATTTATTTGCAAGATGAAACGCCATCCCTCCTGAAGCGCATGCAGACTCAATGCGAAATATCGGCACATGAACGCCTAGCAGCTCCGCGATCTTCGCTGCTGCGTGAAGGTTATTATCCAAAAGGCCGGAAAGCATATTTCCAAAAAAAACCGCATCAACATTCTCTTTTTTAATTTTTGTGTTTTTTATCACGCCGTATAATGCCTCTTCCACAAGGTCGAAGAGAGACCTGTCCCATAGCTCCCCAAACTGTGTTGTGTAGTAACCTGCTATCGCACTCATATATTTCCCATGAACTTTAAATATTTTGGATAATCAATATATTCTTTTTCTGTGATGCTGTTGGCAAATTCTCTTCTCCTTTTCTTAAGATTCTTTGTAACGCGAAAGACAAATCCGTCTGAACCGGCTCCCGACCCATATGAAGCGAAGAAGATTAGATCTCCTGCCTTTGCTTTTTCGAGCACAGCAACGAGGCCCATCAGAGCAGATGCGGTGTATGAATTACCTAACTGTGAGATGACCAGTGACGGCTCTACCTGCTCTTTGGTAAAACCAAGTGAAAGGGCAACATCTAATGGAAACTTACCGTTTGGCATGTGAAAAACACTGTAGGCAAAGTCACTGGGCTTAAGTTTGGTCTTTTTGAGAAGCGTTTTTGACATCTCCTGAACATGATAGAAGTATGAGGGCTTGCCGGTAAATCTTCCTCCGTGTGATGGATATCTTATGCCTTCTCTTCGCCAAAAATCAGGAGTATCGGATGAAAAAGATTCCATATCGAGAATCTCAACAACAACGTCCTGTTTTCCCAGCAGTACAGAAACGGAACCAGACCCTGCAGTGTACTCAAGCGCATCGTGCGTCTTTGCGTTCGCCTTATCCGAAGCACATACTAATCCGTATTTTGTAAACCCTGACTTTACTAGTCCCATTGTGGTGATTATTCCACCCGTACCAGCTTTACAAGCAAACTGCATATCGTAAGAAAGGTAGTTTTTTTCAATTCCAAGAAACTCAGCTAGAATTGTGGCCGTGGGATTAACTGAGTATGGTGGGGTCTCTGAGCCAAACAGTACTGACTTAATTTGTTTTTTATCAATACTAAGATCTGAGAACGCCATTCTGGAAGATTCATAGCCCATTGTCAGAGAGTCCTCGTCTATTCCAGCGACTGCTTTTTCTACAATACGCAGTGAACGACTCACTTCATCTGGGTTTTTCCCCCAGACTCGCGCAATGTTCTCTATCTTTATTCGATATCGTGGTATGTAAAATCCGTATGAAACGATTCCAATCATATTTATCTTCCTAAACTTTTATGAGCTTTTGCTAAAGAACCTTCTGAAAGTGACGCTAGAAGTGACAGTTCTCCCGCCAAGACAGCTCCTCCTAGAACACATGCCAATTCTTCGGCCGTTTTCGTTTTTGTTATTGATCGAGCTTCTGACTGTGTTTTTAAATTTGTTCCCCCACCTACCGCTCCAAGCATTATAGAGGGCATGTAGATTGAAACAGTGAGAGTCATGTCGTCATTAAGATACATTGTTGTGATGCCAATGCTACCCTCGACAGTATGTGCTAAGTCTTGACCTGTTGCGGCAAAAAAAGCCGCAACAATATTTGCATAATGAGCATTAAACCCCAGTGAACCGCTCATTGCTGATCCAATCATGCACTTAGCCAACCAAGTATTAAAAAGTTTTGTTCTTGATGTTTTCAGTACATTTTTGAGCGTTTTCTCTGTTAACACAACGTCGGCGCATACCTCAAATCCCTTGCTTTTTATCATGTTTAACCATGCGGGTTTTTTATCTATGTCATAGTTACCAGCAACGGCGATGCACTCATGTTTTGTTTTCGTTGCTATATAGGCAACGGTTTTTTGAACACCGATGGTGATCATATTCATACCCATCGCTT
>CAZPUU010000079.1:0-3627 GCA_964589835.1 uncultured Gammaproteobacteria bacterium | reverse complement strand
ACGCCCGGTGTTTGGGCAATAATTTTTATAACTCCGGTTTTTTCTATCTGAGCCTGAACTTTTATGGTGGGTGCAGATCCGACGGAATAAGCCTTGACGTCTTTTACCTGAGGAGGTGGAGCCTTTTCTGTTTTAGGTCTCCTGATGATCGATCCGACCACAATAAAGAAAAGTAATAAGCCGAGTATGGCAAAAAAAGCCGTCATTGGTTTTTTGTCAATAAATAAGACTCCTTTGCGAAGAAGTTTTTTTATTTTTTGTTGTATTTTTTTAAGGCTTTCAAATCGTAAAAAACTTACCAGTTGGAAAGATTTTCTTGAATTTGTAGCTCTTTTGCTCTGCCGTGCCATAAAGTGATACGGATTGTACCATTTTTAATACGTTGGGGCAACTTTTTTGAGCGTGAAAAGAATTTGTAGCTTTTGCGGTAATAATTACCGGAATACGGTTATACATGAAAAGCGGTACTTCTACTTTTCACGAATTAATTATTCGTAGCGGAGAGCGTCAATAGGTGAGAGCCGTGCAGCTCTTCTTGCAGGATACAGTCCGAATACAATCCCGACAAGGGTTGAGACTCCGACAGCAATAAGAATCGCCGGTACACTTACAACGAATGGAATATTTGCAAGCAATGAAATTGCAAAAGCACCGGTAATTCCGAGAATTATTCCGATAATCCCACCAATCACTGTCATAACAACAGACTCCATCAAAAATTGCGTGAGTATATCTTTTTGTTTGGCCCCGATTGCTTTGAGTAATCCTATTTCTTTCGTTCTTTCGGTGACCGAAACAAGCATGATATTCATAACCCCAACTCCGCCAACAACAAGGGATATACCCGAGATGCCGGCAATCATTGCAGTCAAAAGACCGGTTATTGTTTGAACCGTTGTCAATATATCCTGTGCGCTTGAAATTCGAAAATCATTCTCGTCGTTTTCTGATAATTTATGTTGATCACGCAAGATAGCCTCTACGTCTTCCATAGTCTGATTGATACTGTTTTGGTCATGAACACTTATGTCAATTTCTTGCAAAATCTCATCACCGAGAATCTCGTTTGTTACGACTTTAATTGGTATGAAAAGTGAATTATTAAGAAATCCACCAGCCAGTGCGCTGGATGAAGAAAGGACGCCGGAAATTCGGAATATTCTATTGTTTATACGGATTGTTTCTCCAATTGCGTTCGTATTTTCTCCAAAGAATTTTTTTGCGGCATCGACCCCAATGACCGCAACTTTTTCAGATGCAAGTTCTTGTTCTTCTGTAATGAATTCTCCGGCAATAATATCCGGTCTGAGTATGTTATATGCTTCATGTGTCGTTCCATATGTTAACAATTCGTCTTCTTCTCCATTACCCAGAACCTTGACTGATGCCATGGCAATTGGTGCAATATCTTTTATATTTGTTAGTGATTTGTCTTTTTTTATCGCTTCTATGTCGTCAAAAGTGAGAGCCTTAGATCCCGCAAAAGTACTGATTTGGCTGGATCCGGGATTGATCTGAAAATAGTCAGTACCAAAAGATGCAAGCTCATTGGTAATAAAAGTAACCGCGCCTTGTCCTATGGAATAGATAAGAATAACAGCAGTTATTCCGATAATAATTCCAATCATCGTTAAAGACGTCCGCATTACATTGTTTCGCAGTGCCTGGATCGCGCTTTTAAAAATTTCTTTATACTCCATAATTTAAAAACCTATTTTTTTGTATCGGAAACAATTTTTCCGTCCATAACTCTAATAATTCTTTTCGCAAACTCGGCAATATCCTGTTCATGAGTGATGATAACAATAGTTCTGCCGTCTTTATTCAGATCCACTAAAAATTTCATGATTTCATGGGATGTTTTACTGTCCAGATTTCCTGTAGGTTCGTCTGCCAAAACTATTGATGGATTCATAACAAGCGCACGGGCAATTGCAACTCTTTGTATTTGCCCTCCTGAAATTTGATTGGATAGGTTATTTGCTTTTTCTGAAATACCGACCAAGCTTAATGCATCCATTGCTCTTTCTCTTCTTTGATGTTCGTCAACTCCTGCGTATACCATTGGTTTTTCAACATTTTTTATGACACTTGTTCTTGGGAGTAGGTTGAAGGATTGAAAAACAAATCCAATTTCGCGATTCCTGATATCTGCAAGTTGATCTTCCGAGTAGCTGCTGATATCTTTTCCTTTGAACAGATATTTTCCGCTGGTCGGCGTATCAAGAGCTCCCAGAATGTGCATCGTTGTTGATTTACCGCTTCCGGACGGACCCATGATTGCAATAAATTCACCTTCCATAACGGTGAGACTTATTCCATTGATTGCATGATATACTTCTCCGTCTCCGAGAAGATATTCTTTTGTAATATTTACAAGTTGAATGAGGGGTTGTCCTTTGTGCATTTCACGTTTAGTTTCCAAACAGGCCGGGTCTTTTTACGTTTTCGTTCGCAACAGTTGTGATAACTTCCTGTCCATCTGTAAGACCTTTAAGGATTTGTGTTTTCTCGTCACCTCTGACACCTACAATAACCGGGACATACTTGAATTTTTCTTTTGTGGAGTTGTCGGGAATTCTCACCGCTTTTCCTCCTTGATACGGCTTTATCGATGCATTTGGAACGCTGAGAACATCTCTCATTTCGCTTGTTATGATATCAACATCAACAGTCATGCCTTGTCTGATTTTCGAGTCGGAATTCTCAAACTTTGCATACACATTGTAAATAACCACCCCCTGGTTATCGGTTCCGATCGTATCTACTCTACTAACGGTTCCGTCGTATATTTTATCCGATACCGCATTTACCGAAATTTTTGCCTTTTGTCCGGGTTCTACTTTTGTGATGTCTGTTTCCGATAGACTGAGTTGTACCTCATCGGTCCCGCTCGTTGTAATAACAAGTGCCGGTGTAGAAGCGCTTCCCGTGAGAGAAACACTCTTAATCCCGATCGAGCTCCCGCGGGTTATTGAAAGGTTGGTAATTGTTCCATCAATAGGTGCTGTTACTGTAGCATCTTGCGTGGATTGGTATAGGTTCCATGCCGATGCGGTAAGTGCCTGGGCTTGAGCGATTGCGGTGTTCTGGTCTTTATATTTTTTTTCTGCAGCTAACCACTCGTCTTGGGAAATTTGAAATTCGGCTGCTTTTCTATTTTCAAGATCAGGTGAGTCGTCCCCTTTTTCATATGTTGAATTTGTTGCGAGGTCCCGAAAAGTTTTCCACTCCGTGTACATTCCAGCCCGAAGAGTATTAGCTGTTGATTGTGCTGCGTTTAGCGTTGCAACTGCAGATAGATAATTTGCATATGCGGCTTGTCCTTCTTGGTAGGTTGCGGAACTTTTTGCGATGAAGAGTTTATCGCCCTTTTTTACTTGAGTGCCGTTTTCAACGAAAACTTCAGTAATAATGCCGGTCGTCGGCGAATATACATCTGTTTTTCCCATGGCAACTATATTTCCTGACTCAGTAACAATCTCTGTGATGTTGCTTTTTTGAGCTTTCCCGATGGTGTATGGAGCGGGTTTAGTTAATGCAGTTATTACTTGAACTATTATCGAAATACCGATAATACCAACTACAACTGCTAGAACCTTCCTCTTAAGTGAAAGATGCAAAAAC
>CAZPUU010000078.1:0-3668 GCA_964589835.1 uncultured Gammaproteobacteria bacterium | reverse complement strand
TAAAAACATTAGTAAGGCAATCGCTTACTCCCGCACGTTCAGAAGAAACGCTACCGTTATATCCTCTTAAAACAACAAAATCATCAAAGGAAGAACAGATAGAAGGGTTTAAGCAAGCTATATCCATGACTACCAGCAAATCATCCCTTGAAAAGCTATTTAAAAAAATATCCGATAATACTCCAGAACTAAAAGATGCCTATGACGAAAAAATGAAAGAATTTGGTGGGTAACACTTAGATTTCTGTCATAAAACATAAACAAATGAAAGCCACAATAGACTGGAACATTTTCAAAGTAAGATGCAGCAAGATAAGTTCTGCAATGGCTGAAAACGTTTCGTCAAGACGACTTACAGAACTTCAAATAGGCCGTAAAAAGGAATTAGAAGACAAAGATGCACGTACATCAAAACAAGACGAGGAATTGGCTTTATTACGGCTTAAAGAAGAAAAATCAAAGGAAGTGCTTCTATCTACCACATACATTGAATATTTAATGGAGGTTTATGCGTGGGAAACAGAGGGGATGCTTCCGGTAGATAAGGAAGTACTTGACCAGCCAGCACTGAGAAAGGGGAAAGAAGGCGAAGATAAGGCTATACTTCTTTTAAGCATTGTTTCTGGCGATTTGTATAAAAAGCACAAAGACAGAATTAGCAATGATTATTTATCCGGGGAAATTGATTGTTACCTCGGAAACGACATAAATAGTGTTGAAGTAGTTGATGATGTTAAAATTTCATTCGACTACCCAACATACTTAAAAAAATTGCATACAGGGTTGGTAAATGGACAACAGGAGCAGGTTCAGGGGTACATGGATATATTGAAGTCACCCAAAGGAAACATTTCAAACTGCCTTGTAACAATGTCTGACGAACAAATAGAGGACGAAAAGTACAAATACCTGAGAAAACTCAACTGTGCGACTGATGAAAGTCCTGAATTTTTAGAAAAATGGGGTATTTTAGAACGATCTATGCGATTTGACCACATGGCCCCACGATTAAGAGTAAGCCAAATACCAATCGAACCAATGTCTGAAATAACGAGACAAAATTTATACGACCAAGTGAAGCGTGGGAGGAATTTTTTGAACAAATTTCACGAAGAACGGTTAAAATTGGTAAATTAATGGAAATTAATAAGATATACCACGGTGATTGTTTGAGTTTGTTCAAAGAACTGAAGGACGAAAGCATAGACTCTGTTATAACATCCCCTCCTTACTAGCAGCTTCGTGACTATCAATGGGAAGGGCAGTGGGGTTTGGAGCCAACTTTTGAATTATATCTCGAACATCTGTGGCAGATGATGGCTGAGGTTTACCGGGTTTTGAAGCCGAGGGGGACCGCTTGGATAAATCTTGGGGATACCTACGGCACAAGGTCTGGCAATTTTAATGCAGGCAACCAAATAGACAATAAGATAAAGTATGTTGGCGGCATTGAAAATTATACAAAACCGGACAACTATCACAAATGCCTATTGCTCCTCCCACACAGGTTTGCCATTGGCTGTATTGACCGTGGGTGGATTATGAGGAACGATATTGTTTGGGCAAAAAGAAACGGGATGCCGGAAAGCGTAACAGATAGGTTTTCTAAAAAGCACGAGTTCATCTTTTTTATGGCTAAAAATGAAAAGTATTATTTTGACCTTGACAACATTAGAGACAAGCAATCGGCGGTAACTATAAAAAGGTACGACTACGGGTGGAACGGGAACGAGGATAGAAATTATGTAAATGGTCCGCAAAATAATATGAACAGGTATTTGGGCGATCCGAAAAAGAAGAAAGAGGCGATAGAAAAAGGCAAAAACCCTGGAAGTGTATCAGACTTTTGGGACATTACAACCAAACCATCATCAGAAGAACATTATGCCGCTTATAATGACGAATTAATCGGTAAACCAATAGTGGCAGGGTGTCCTCATGGCGGGGTAATTCTCGATCCATTCTGCGGCACAGCAACAACAGGGTGTAGGGCATTAGAGCTTGGAAGAAATTTTATAGGGTTTGATGGCAGCAAAAAATATGTAGCCATAGCAAACAAACGAATCGTTCCCTACTTAGCACAAAAGCAACTATTCTAAACAAAATTTCATGAAGAAATGATAAAACTCGTATCTTAGTGGTGAATTACGCAAAAGGGCGGCTTCTTGTCCCGCCGCCCGGCAAATAATTATAAATTTCCTGACCCGTAGGAGGAGATTTTTAGACTGACAGAGGTTGTAATCTTATTCGCATAAGCCCGTAAGCACTGCTTGGCAGCGTTAACCGAAGTTGGTGGGACAAGCTAAAAATCGAACTCTACGGGTTTCTTATGGCTAAAAAATACTACGGCTACAAGGTAAATTGTTCTGACATTGCAGACTTAATGAGCGCAGAACATGGCAACACGCCAGTTTCGGAGAAGGATTTTGAAACTTTCCTGAAAGTAACCCAAAAAGACTTAATTGACATCACGCCACTTCAGAGAAAGCTGATATATGATGTCGTTTTTAAGACAGCAAACTACGATTCTGGTTCCGTTTCTCAGACTATCAGGAAAAGGCTGTACGAACACTACGCCTATTCAAGATTTGGAGCTGGCAAAGTGAGTCTTACCGGTGATAAGCCGATACAATTTGAGAAAGGGGAGGTTGCCGAACCGTCAGCAGTAGCGTTATTGAGCAAGATGGACGGGGTTCAGTACGAAAAAAACGAAAAACTGTATTCTAATAAGTTTTTTAAGGGTATCCCAGACATTTTGGTATGGGAAAATGGTAAAATAGTAGGCATAAAGGATATAAAAGTGCCGCTGGATTTGCCGAGTTTTTTGGAGAGGGTGGATGGTAATTATTTAAAGGATGACGCTTGGGAAATGAGGGGGTATTTGGATATTTTAGACATAAAAGAAGGTGAAATATGCTACTGCCTTGTTGATTTGCCCGAAGCATACCGCAATAAAAGGCTTGAAGAGCATAGGGTTAGGATGGAGTTGCTTGGTTACGAGCCATCAGGGATAAAAAAGAGGCTGAAGCAGATATATAAGTCAATGATTTACGACTACATCCCAGAAGAGTTGAAGGTTAAAAGGTTTACAGTAGAAAGAAAAGGGCCATTCACCACGCAAATGCGCAACAGAGTAAGACTTGTTCGGGAAAAACTTCAATTATTGCACGAAAAATTTGAAAATCCTCTAATTTTGCCACAAACGGAGGAGTCATTACAAGAAAATATATCTTAAAAATTACCCCCCAGACCTTTGTCAGGGCTACCACCAATGACCGGTGGTTTTTTCGCATTCCACGTGAGTCTCTTCGTCCGCAAGGATTAAAGAGACTTTTGCGTTTGGAGAGGTATAACCAGTACAAAATAGACCTGCTCGCCGAAGCAAAAAGAGTTAGGTTTCAGATGCCGGAGCAAGGGTCTCACGTTACGTTCTTCATCCCGGTTCCCAAATCTTGGAGGAAGCATAAAAAAGAGTCAAAGCACCTAACCCTTCACGACTCAACCCCAGACATAGACAACTGTGCAAAGGCCATGCTCGATTCCCTCCTCCCGGAGGACAAAAGGATAGCCGATATCAGGCTGACCAAGAAATGGATCAACGCCGACAAAGGATATATAGAGGTTGTGCTTGCCACTCCAAGTTTCCCAAGTAAGGATACGTTGGCTTA
>CAZPUU010000077.1:0-3699 GCA_964589835.1 uncultured Gammaproteobacteria bacterium | reverse complement strand
AAAGGATCGGGTCAAAAGAGAAAAAACTTGTGTATGCAACCGAGGGAACCAACCCTACAAAAGATGTGAATGTTGCGCCGAACGAGCGTCAAATGTTTGTCCTGAATGACGGACAAATTCTGCAACTTTCCAAATGGGGGGTTTTGATCGAGGAACACTACCAAAGACCCATGGACATCGAGTGGGCTTATGACGGTCAAACAAACGAACTGTATATTGTTCAGGCACGACCCGAAACAGTTCAGGCTAGAAAAGACGGATTGATGCTCGAGGACTATATTTTGGAAGAGCACGGAACAATTATGGCCAGCGGGGCATCTGTCGGAAGAAAGATAGGACAGGGTAGAGCGCGTTTTATCAAAGACCCAGGACAGCTTTCAGAATTCCAGCCGGGGGAGGTTCTTCTTGCAGAAATTACCGATCCCGATTGGGAGCCAATCATGAAAATTGCGAGTGCAATTGTAACCAATTCCGGTGGCAGAACTTCCCACGCTGCAATTGTTTCAAGGGAATTGGGTATTCCTGCAATTGTGGGTACCGGTAATGCAACGACTGCAGTTCCAAATGGGCAAGAAATAACCGTCAGCTGCGCGGACGGAGAAATAGGGCATGTGTATCAGGGAATGTTGAAATATAGAGTCGATAAAACAGATTTGACCGGAGTTGAGCTGCCAAGAACGCCAATTAAAATGATTATCGCAGATCCCGAACTGGTATTTAATTATGCTGCCATTCCGAATAAAGGGGTTGGGCTTGCCCGTGAGGAATTTATTATTTCAAATTATATAAAAATTCATCCGAATGCATTGCTTGATTACGATACTCTTTCAGATCAGGAAGTAAAACGCCAAATTGACGAATTAACAGTCGGTTATCAAAATAAAGTTGATTATTACGTTGATAAATTGTCTTACGGTATAGCAATTATTGCTTCAGCCTTTTATCCGCATGAGGTACTTCTTCGATTTTCCGACTTCAAATCGAATGAATACGCGGGTCTTATCGGGGGCAAGCTGTATGAACCGCATGAAGAAAATCCGATGATCGGATGGAGAGGAGCCTCCCGCTATACTGATGAAAATTTCTCAAGAGCTTTTGCTTTGGAGTGCCGTGCAGTTGAAAAAGTAAGAAGCATGGGACTTTATAATTTGCAGGTTATGATACCTTTTTGTAGAACGCCTGAAGAGGGCAGAAAAGTTATTGAGGAAATGGGCAAGAACGGATTACATCACGACAAAATGGCAAATTTGAATTCCCAGGAAGAGCTTGATCAGAAGTTGCATATATGGGTAATGGCGGAAATTCCTTCAAATATTTTGCTTGTCGATGAATTTGCAGACATTTTTGACGGTTTTTCAATAGGTTCTAATGACCTGACGCAGCTGACTCTCGGGCTTGACCGTGATTCAAAGCTGATCGCCCATATAGGAAACGAAAATAATGCGGCAGTACATAGTCTTATCTCAACACTTATTAAAAAAGCTCATGAAAAGGGTTTGAAAGTCGGAATCTGCGGGCAAGGACCTTCCGATTTTCCGGAGCTTGCTGAATTTTTGGTAAGAGAAGGAATTGACTCCATCTCTCTCAATCCCGATACGGTATTAAAGACTGCTCTTCGGGTCCGGGAAGTAGAGCAGCAACTTCAGAATTCTCAGTGACATTTGTCACGGTCCACAAGTGAGTTGCCTCACAGCTATTTGAGTTCACAAAGTATATACTTTTCGTATGATAACTCTTTTTCAAATGATTGTCGCAGAACTAAGAAAAATGTTACGTATATTTGTTTTGATCGAGGCGATGCATGTAGGGAAGATCAGGTAAGGAGGTGGAAGATATGTTTGTTGAAGATATTAAAGAAATCGTAAAGGAAAACGGCAATTTCAGAAAAGTTTTGGTTACAGGAGACAACTCACAGATAGTTGCCATGTCAATTCCGGTTGGCGGAGATATTGGTATGGAAGTGCACGATAATACGGATCAGTTCTTCTATTTTGTCGGCGGAGAAGGGGAAGTGGTTATGAATGGAGAAGTTAAGCAATTTGAGAAGCACTTTGCAGTATTCGTTCCTGCAGGTGTTACTCATAACATTGTAAATAAGGGTGATGAGGATTTGAAGCTCTTTACGGTTTATGCACCCGCACAGCATCCAGCGGGAACTGTTCATGCTACAAAAGAGGACGCTCAAAAGGAGGAGGCCGAATAACTCGCATGCGGTTGACAGAAAATTGGCCAAATGAGATGCTAGAAGTGTCTTTTGTGGTATGACCAATCTTGATTACAAAGAAAAAATTCTCGGCGTTATCAATACGAATAAAGAGAGGAACATTGCGGTAACGCATGTGACCATCCGTCAAAGTATATTTTTTCTTGTTCTGCGTATGTTGACAATCGAAGCGATTGCAACGACCCTTGTTGTGCTTTTTCATACGGTTTTATTCTCACCTCAGGTTACAGAAAGGATTGGTACGACTGTCCAGCTTTTTAATATCCCCGTATTTATCTTGCTTGTCATGGCAAAAACCGGATTTCTTATTTTTGTAATTGGTCAATGGCTCAATGAATACTACGAAATAACAACGTCGGAAATTATTTACAGGAGGGGCTTGATTTTCAAAAGGGAGGATATACACAAGTTAGATCACATCGGTTCGGTCGAATTGCAGCAGGGCTTTTTGGGGAGAATTTTTAACTACGGAACATTGAAATTATTTGTCTGGACAACCGAAAAGGAGGCTCTCATGTACCTTATTCATAATCCACGGAAGTACCAAAATATTTTGGAAGAGCTGCTTCCGGAAGCGGAAAAGTCGAAAAAGGTATTCCGTGAGCATCTTTTTGAACCTGAAGATGATTCGCTGTAACATTGTCTTTGTTATAGTGATATAGCTCACAGCTTTTTAAGGTAACGTAGAGTATATACAAAGCATGACCCTACCGACATATAGAAAAATTTTACTCACTCACGACGGGTCAAAGCTTGCAAGTGATGCAATTTCCCATGCAATTTCCCTAGCTAAAGCATATAGAGCTCAAATTATTCTGTTACACGTTGTGCATTCTATTGATCAGGAATTGGCTTTTTATGCGACTCCCGGTATGTACCCGGCAGTTCTTGGGACTGCTGCAAATGGTATCGTTGAGGAAAACAAGAAATTAGCTCTTAAAAAAATGACAAAGATTGCAGATACAATCATCGAGCAAAAAATAAAGGTAACAGTCGTGGTCAAAGACGGATCCGCGCAAAATCTTATTGTAAACGTTGCGAAAAGTCAGAAGTGTGATTTGATTGTTATGTCTACCCACGGGAGAGGTGGCATAGGAAGAGCTTTTCTCGGATCAGTTACCGATCATATAATCCGTCATGCGCACTGTCCGGTATTTATTGTCCATCCAAAAACATGATTACTACAACACACCTCATCATACTTGCAGACAGAGCATCGGCGCATCTTCTTTTGGTGAGGGACGGGAAAATTATCAAAAAAATGGATGTTGAAAAAGACGACGTACCGCAAAAAGTAAAACACGGAGAAAATGCGTGGGATGCCCAGGACAAAATTTTCAGACATATCGAGGACCATGTAAAAAGACATCTTGAAAAAGTAGCAGGCGTCGCAGGAGAATTTGTAAAAAATGAGAAGATAAATGGGGTTCTAATCGGAGGACACAAAACACTTTTTGCAAAAATTGAAAAGGAAT
>CAZPUU010000076.1:2201-3768 GCA_964589835.1 uncultured Gammaproteobacteria bacterium | reverse complement strand
CTGATCGCAACCGACGTTGCTTCACGAGGCCTTGATATAGACGATGTAACACACGTTATCAATTATGATGCCCCCATATCTTATGAAGATTATGTTCATAGGATCGGTAGAACCGGCCGTGCCGGAAAAAGAGGCGTTGCTTTGACTTTTGTTGAATAATCTATGAATACACCCACAGTAGTAGACACACTTATCGTCTACACTGATGGTATCGCGGTAAGCGCATCTTCGAAAAACCCTTCGCACACCCATCCATTTCCTCTTGACTCAAAATTCAGTAGTTATAACGAGTGTTATGCTTATTTTCTGACCGCGTGCAGAAAAAAAGGGCTCAAGATCGCCTTTACTACATCAGGAGATCTTAGTGCAGACGGAACATTTAAATCTTACTGGATGGTCAAAGGGCAGAAATGGCAAAAGATCAACAAATCTATCTACGCCCCGCTTATCTTTGAAAAGTTTTCTCCGATAAATGAATCACAGAAAGAAAAGCACGCTACTCTATTTGCAAATCTTAATATCACTCCCTTTAACACAAAAATAATAAGCGAGCTTTTTTCAGACAAACAAAAGACGTATTCGACTCTTTCAAAATTCACAATTCCGACGGTAATACTGAAGGACAGCAGTGTCGCATCAATAGAAAAAGCGTATGAGAAATTAAAAGCGCTTGTCGATTTGCATCCTGAAAGCGGTGATTTTTCAGGAAAAGTTATCGTAAAGGATAGATTTGGTGCCGGCGGCAACAATATTTTCCGCTCTGAAGAAATAGAGAAGAAGGCTTATATCCGGAATATCATGAGTAACAATGCAGACATTTCCTTTGTAATGCAACCGTTTGCGAATTTTGACCAAGGATATTTAATCGATGAAAAGTCAGGTTTTGTTGATGTCAGAATAATATATGTCGGTCGAAAGGTTGTCCAAGCATACATACGGACAGCTGCAAAGAACGATTTTCGTTGCAATGTCCATCAAGGAGGAGGGATTGAATACGTCAAAATAGGCAGCTTGCCTGAAAAAATTAAGTTCATGGCGAATGAGATTATTGAAACATTGGGCGATGAGAGTTCTTTTTTTGCCTTAGACTTTATTATGAGTAACAAAGGGAATGCGTATCTTATGGAGGGAAATAGCCATCCCGGTATTATTTGGGGTTTGAAAGATAAAAACGATGAGTTTCACACTAAAAAACTCATTAGAAAAATCGTAAAGGAGCTTGCACTTCGGGTCAAAAACCATTCTAAAATGAATTTGTCTGTCGCCTATGATAGGATTTTGCCGGTAACAAATATTCCTGTGGTAATATAGTTTAGTTATTTATGAAGAAAAATAATTTACTGCTCATAATCTATAAGAATAAGATCTTGCTTACAACAAGAGATTTTCCATTTGACGATGGGGTTTGGAGTTTTGTAAGTGAGGAAGTGCTCCACGCGAAATCACAGAACGGAAAGACTACCGACGATGTTGCAACCAGTCTTAGTATCACTTCAGAAAGTACCGGGTTGATAGGTCTTGAGGATGGGATAAGTATGAAATTTGCGCATCTGACTGACAAAAATGT
>CAZPUU010000076.1:0-2101 GCA_964589835.1 uncultured Gammaproteobacteria bacterium | reverse complement strand
AGGCTGTGAAGAATCGTAAACCTGAAAAGTTTTCCCTCCTGACCCGACAATTTGGTGGCAGCTGTTGCAACCGCTATGCTCTGGGGTGATATCATTTTTGCTGCAACTCCTCCACTGCTGTTGGCAGCGACAGTCAGAACAGGATTGATACCCAGAGATTCGGCCGTTCTTGATTGGATATTGCTGAATAAAGCATTCGATGAGGTGTCACTTCCTGTTATAAAAACTCCGAGCCACCCTAAAAATGGGGAGATCAATGGGAAAAAACTACCGGTTAGTGTCAGTACATTGCCAAGAGCAATAGCCATACCGGAAAAATTTAAAACATAAGCAAATCCTACGATAGAGCTGATGGTGATAAGAGGTTTGAATAATTCAGTCACTGTTTCGCGGGCAGTTTTCAGAAATTGATTGAGTGGTAGCCTGAGAAGAAGTGCCGAGAGGAGTGCTGCAAGTAATATTGCAGTCCCTGCAGCAGATAACCATCCAAAAGAATACTGTATTGCCAGCGTTTTTGTCTCGGTGACGATCGAATTTTGCAGGATACCGAAAGGAATGATTATATTTGTAATACTCAGGATTCTTTGTATGCCCGTTGTGCCCCAATTGGCGACAAATACGATAAGGAGAATAAAAGGAATCCAAGCACGCAAAAGTATCGCGGGGTGGTAGATATGCTTTTTATGCACAAGAGTTTCTCCACGCTCTTTGGGAAATCGCCAAATCTCCTTTGGATGCCAAACTTTCAAAAAAGCGACAAGACATGTAATCGAAACGATTGCCGAAAGTACATCAGGAAGTGTCGGGCCGAGAAAATGTGCAACAAGGAACATTGTTGTTGCGTAAGAAACACCGCTCACCACAATTGCGGGTAACACACCGCGTACTCCTCTCCATCCGGAGATAATCATCACAAGCCACAGTGGAATTATCAAAGCAATAAATGGCAACTGATGGGATATCATTCGGCTTAGTAAATTGGGGTCAATATTTGTGAGGTGCCCCGCCGTTATGACCGCAATTCCGATACCGCCAAAGGCAACGGGTGCGGTATTTGCGATAAGGCAGATGCCTGCGGCATATAGAGATTCAAAGCCCAAGCCGACAAGCATACCTGCGGTTATAGCAACAGGTGCTCCAAAGCCTGCTGCACCTTCAAGAAAAGCGCCAAAGCAGTATGCGATAAGAATTGCTTGGAGTCTTCTGTCCGGAGTTACCGACTCGATACTATTTTTGACGATTGTAAAACTCCCAGTTTTAACACTGATGTTGTAAAGAAAAACCGCATTGAGGACTATCCATCCAATCGGAAAAAATCCGCTCACAATACCGTAAAGAGCCGACATTGCAGCAAGAGTCCAGGGCATGCCATAAACAACAATTGCAATTCCAAGGGCAAGCGCAAGAGTCAGAATGCATGCGATGTATCCTTTTACTTTACGGCTTAAAAGCATTGCAAAGAGAATTACTATCGGAAGTGCTGCAATACCCGCCGATAAAAGCTCGTTTCCGAGAGGATTTGTTGATTGGTGCCAGAAAAGCATACCGCTAAAAGTATATACACTATTCTGCTAAAAACGAAAGGATATGGAATAAAGTAGCGGGGAATTTGCTAATCCGTAGTCAGAGGAAAACCCTTTGCCCTCCACGCAAGCAGTCCATTGGCTACGTTGACCGAATTTTTGTAGCCAAGTTTGATAAGTGCTGCAGTTGCAATTGCACTTCGTGACCCGCTCAAGCAATAGATATACAGGTTCTTTTTGGGATCTTTAATTGTATTTTTTATTTGAGCAATTTTGTCGACCGGAATATTTATGCTGCCTGTTATTTTGCCACGTGCGACTTCGTGTTCTGTTCGGACATCGATCAAAGTTATTTTTTTTCCCTCATCCAATAGTTTTTTAAGTTCATCAACTGATATTTCCGGCACATTGTTTCCTAATATATCCATAGTTAATCGTGAAGAGTCGGGGGAATACTCTTATCATTTGCAATAAAACGGATTGATAACGAGTTCACGCAGTGCCGGGTATTTTTTTCTGTTAACTCTTCTCCTTCAAACACATGGCCTAAATGACCACCGCAATTTTGGCAAAGAATT
>CAZPUU010000075.1:2022-3775 GCA_964589835.1 uncultured Gammaproteobacteria bacterium | reverse complement strand
ATACGGGTATATCCACCATTTCTTTCTTTCATCCGTGGAGCAATATCTTGAATCAATCGGCTTACTGCATCCTCTGATAAATGTTTTACCAAGTGATATCTAGCAGCTTCTCCTCTTTTTGCTTTTGTGATATGGCTTTCAAATTCGCCTTTAATTGCTTTTGCCTTTGATTCTGTTGTTTTAATGCTCTCATTTAGAGCCAAAGAACGCATTAGACCTTTGAATAAGGCTTTTCTCTGATTTATATCTTTGTTAAATTTTCTGCCGTAAACTCGTTTGTTCATAGTTTTTTTATCCCTTTATTCAAAAAATGCGTCAATTATGACGCAGTTTTATAAGTCCTGATTGTTGAAGCTCCCTTTAGGCGTTGAATTGAATGCCCTTTTTTCCTAAAGCCTCTTCAATAATTGAAAGGGACTTCGCTCCCAAATTTCGGTACGTCATAAGCTCTTTTCGAGGAGTTGTTAAAAGATCACTTACCGTCTCAATTCCAGCATTCTTAAGGCTATTATAAATTCTTGTCGGAAGATCCAATTCGTCAACGGTGATATTGCCTCCGTCCGGGATTGCAACGGCCGCAGCTCCGGTTGATTCACTCACTGCTGCTCCATTTGGATCAAATACTTGCTTAAAGTAGCTTACTAAAATGGTGCTTGCCTTCTCGAGGGCATCCTTTGCATCGATTGTTCCATCGGTCCAGACTTCCAAGATAAGTTTATCGTAGTTAGTTTGGCGTCCCACACGGGTTTGTTCTACTTTGTAGTTAACTTTATTAACCGGAGTAAATATTGCATCTATAGGAATTACTCCAACGGTTGCAATTTTTCTCTCCTCGGCAAGTGAATAACCTAGCCCTCGCTCAACGGTCATTTCAACCTCAATCTTAGATTTTTTATCGGCTAAACTTCCAAGATAATGCTTAGGGTCAACTACCTCAACTCCATCCTTTGTTTCGATATCGGAAGCAAGAATTTCTCCAGGTCCTGTCTTTGAAAGAGTGATTGTTGCGCTATCAACACCTTCAGGAAGTTTTACTCTTAAAGTTTTGATATTAAAGATAAGCTCAATAACATCTTCTTTGAGCCCTGGGAGAGTTGAGAACATATGTCGTACATTCTCGATTTTTACTGAAGTTACGGCCGCTCCTTCTATATTGGTAAGAAGAACTCGTCGAAGAGCTACTCCGAGAGTATTTCCAAAACCCGGTTCGAGGGGCTCAATAACGAATTGGGTGTAACCCTTTTCTTTTGTCTCTTCGATAACTTTAAAACTTGGCTGTATCATATCTTTATAATAAAATTGTTGACTTCCCATCACGAGTCGTCAACAAAAGTATATTTTACTATTAACGTGAGTAAAATTCAATAACCAATTGATAATCTGCAGGATTTGGTACTTCAGCTCTGGTTGGCTTCTTTACGAGTTTACCAACAACCCCTTTTCGCTCAAAAAATGAAAGTAAATTTGAGGCTGTTTCTTCGATGTGAAGCTTGAGAACTTCGTTTTTAAGAAGCTTTGGTGAAAGAGTAATTTTCTGACCAATCTTTACATGGTAAGCAGGAATGCTTACCCGCTCTCCATCAACGAGCACGTGCCCGTGACCCACAAATTGCCTTGCCATTGATCTTGAATTTGCAAACCCAAGCCGATACACAACGTTATCAAGTCTACCTTCCAAAAATTGGATGAGCATTTCATCGGTACTTTCAGGACTTTTTTGAGCCGATTCTACGTAATTTCTGAATTGTTTTTC
>CAZPUU010000075.1:0-1922 GCA_964589835.1 uncultured Gammaproteobacteria bacterium | reverse complement strand
GCACTTATTTCTTTCAATCTTTTAATATTTGAAACAATTTCAGCTCTTAAATCTCCTTCTGTTTTGATGGTATCAAGAACTTTCTGAATCCGGATTATTTCCTCTTCCGAAAGATCTTTTAGTCTTCTGGAAGCATCAATATCCGCTTTCTTCAGAACATCATATACATTATTAGGGCCAATCCCATAGATATAGGCCAAAGCCCTGTCAATTCTTTTTTGTTCCGGTATGTTAACTCCTGCGACTCTCATAATTTTAATTTTTGTACTTTGATAATGATTAACGGTGACGGTATGTTATCCGTCCCCGTTCAGTATCGTATGGGGTCATTTCAACTCTTACTTTATCCCCAGGCATAATTTTGATGAAATAGATTCTCATCTTTCCTGACAAATGGCAAAGAACGATTTTCCCCCCCTCGATTTCAACCCTGAACAATGTATTTGGTAAAACCTCTTTTACAACTCCATCTATTTCAATCGAACCTTGATGCACCATACACAAAAAAATTGTTTTTAGGCTGAAGTATTATAGTATAAGCACAACGTTACTTCAACTTAAAACAATTGTATGTTATTTTAACAGAAATCTTGAAGCTATTCAAGCGTGAGGAAGCACTTCGCCGGGAAAGAATGTAAGAAGCTCAGGACCATCCTCTGTAACTAAAATCGTACGCTCAAAAAGCCCGGCGAGCGATCCGTCTTCTGTAACAATTGTCCAGTCATCACTCCCATCATACTTCACGCCGCTTCCCCCCATATTGTAAATTGACTCGATTGCTATAGTCATTCCGGGAACAAGAACCGGTGTTTTGCGGATTTCCCTCTCTAAATATCCCGGGATTTCAGGCTCCTCGTGTAGTTCTTTTCCAACTCCGTGGCCAACAAGGCTTCTTACCACCGAATAACCGCCTGTTTCCATTGTTTCTTGCATTGCCCGAGAAATATGACCGACCCTATGCCCGGTCGTTGCCTGCCGTATCCCATCAAACATTGACTTCTTTCCAACTCGCAAGAATTGCTTTATAGACTCGTCATTTGTTGCTCCTACAACGATTGTTTCTGCCATATCGGTATGAAATCCCTCAAGATATACCCCACAATCAATTCCTATAATGTCCCCCTCCTTCAGTTCTCTGTCCTTCGGAATGCCATGAACAACAACATCATTGGTACTAACACATATCGTATATTGATATCCGTCAACCTTTTTGAAACTCACCTCACCGCCCTTTTCTAAAATGAGTCTTTCGGCCAATCTGTCAAGCTCTATTTCAGTAACTCCGGGTTTTACAGCTTGTAATGTTCCAAAAAGTACTTCACCAAGCATTTTTCCAGCTCTTCGCATGATCTCTACTTTTCTTCGTGTCTTATCGTCCATAAATTAGATATGTTCCTTTATTTCCTGATATACTGCTTCTCTGGAAAGGGCCCCATTTATTTCCACTAGCTTACCTTTTTCCTTGTAATACTGCAACACCGGTTCACGGTCATTTCCCTGAATTTTCGACCTTATCAGTAACGTTTCCTGTGAGTCATCAGCCCTTCCCCTGTGGGGGTTTGCAGCAAAACGGTCCATTATCTCATTTTCATCAATCTTTAAGTAAAAGACTCTCGTTACCTCAAGCTGATTTCCATCCATATACCTATTAAATGCCTCCAAATCCTCAGTTGAACCGGGAAAGTTGTCAAGGATAAACCCGTTATTTGCCTCTTCCATTTTGGATGCAAGCAAGCCGAATTTGATATCAATAGGCACATGCAGTCCCTTTAGCGTATATTGTTGGAATGCTTCCTCTATTTTTGGATCCTGCCGGGCTTCACGGATCAATTGCCCCATGCTAAATACCGGAATTCCCAACTCAAGCCCAAGCGGAATCGTTTGGGTTTCTTTCCCAGAATACGGTGGTCCAAGAAATATGT
>CAZPUU010000074.1:0-3862 GCA_964589835.1 uncultured Gammaproteobacteria bacterium | reverse complement strand
GAAACTAAATCATGGTCTCGAGTACCAAATGGAACAGGGGATTTTGTAAATAACACGACACCTACTGAAAATTCAGCAAATTCTACACCTCCAACTGCAACGCCAACGAATACTCCTACTCCCACAAATACACCAACACCAACTCCTACTCCAAAGCCTACGAATACTCCAACGCCAACGCCGGCGACAGTCAATACCCCTACCCCTACAAAAAAACCTACGCCAACGCCAACTACGGATCCGGTAAAAGCAGCACAGGCAGCTACCATGGCAGCTGCTATGATGAGTGCACAAAATCAAGCTCCACAAAAGGAGGTAAAGTCAGCACAAGATAGTGTAGATCTTGGAGGAAGTCTTTCAGATCTTGATAAAAAAGAAACTGCTTACAACTGGGGAAAGTTATTGATATTGATGGGAGCCGTTTTGGTAACTTGTGCCTGTGGTATACTCGTCTACAATAATTATTTGAAGGATAAATTAGAAGAAATGAGGAGCCAGCCCTAATATGGATATAACTGTCGTAAGTCACAATGAGGAAGAGACTATTGAATCAGGAATTTCTCTTGCTCAAAAACTATCACCTCGAGATGTCGTATTTTTACGGGGAGATTTGGGGAGTGGCAAGACAACATTTGCGAAAGGAATTGCAAAAGGGTTGGGTATTTCAACACGTATTATTTCACCTACATTTGTGATTGTACGGGAGCACGAAGTAGATAGCGGGAAGATAAAAAAAATGTATCACCTGGATCTTTACAGATTGCATGACGAGCGTGAAGCATTAGGAGTTGATATAAAAGATATTTTAAATGACGATGACGGAGTGGTTGTGATTGAGTGGCCGGAAATCAGTCAAAATTTAGTGAAAAAACAGGTATGGAATGTAAGAATCGATAATATAAATGAAGATGAAAGGAGAATCAAAATAGCTTATGAATAACATCGATTCTTTTAACGAAGCTGCTGAAAGGTTGAAAGAGGGTCAAGTCGGAATTTTTCCAACAGATACGGCGTATGGAGTAGGGTGTCGAATAGATGATATTGAAGCTGTCAAAAGGATATATGAAATAAGAAATAGACCGAGCGAAAAGGCTCTTCTTATTTTGGTAAGCTCTATGGAAATGGCAAGGGAGTACGTTTCGATCACAGAGGAAGCAATGAATATGGTGAGTAAATACTGGCCTGGCGGTGTGACCTTTATTTTTCCGTGTATAGTTGATAAAGTTCCCGCCATTGTCAGGGCAAATGGTTCAACACTCGCTGTGCGCCTGCCTGCTCACGAAGACCTCAGGAAAATGATTGACATAATAGGGGTGCCAATAGTTGCACCCTCCGCAAATTTTTCAGGAGAAATTACGCCTACGACTATTTCTGAGGTTGATCTGGCTCTTCAAGAACACGTTGACTTTAGCCTTTCGGGTATGTGTACAATGAAAGGAATATCAACTATCGTCGATCTGACAGGGGTACGTCCGGTGGTGGTAAGACAAGGAGTAGTGACCATTCATGAATAGACTTTATATCGATACCCGGGATAACAAAAAAGTAATTGCGCGAATCAACACGAAAGATAATTCTTTCGAAGAACAGTCAGACAGTCAAAATAGAAGACCAGAATCAATACTTATACTTATCGATAAAGTTTGCGCAAGGGCAAAAATTACTATTCACGATGTGGATGAGATAGAAGTCGAGGAAGGACCGGGGTCCTACACGGGGCTCAAGGTGGGAGCAAGCGTTGCGAATGCACTTTCATTTGCTCTCCAAAAAAAGGTAAATGGAAAACCTTTTACAAATCTTGTTGAGCCCAAATACGAATAAATTTTATCACTGCCCTATGCATATTTTTCATTTTTTCGTCCCGCATAAAAAAAATAATCACCGGGCAAAAATTTTACACAACATTTCGTTATTTGCACTTATTATTTCTGTTGCTTTAGTAAGTAGTTTTTCAATTGTTGTCTATAGAACTCATCCTGAGGTTCTTGGAGTTTCGTACCAGATCACCGACGTTGAACTTTTGAATCTCACAAATTATGAAAGGGTACAGGAGGGGTTGGCACCTCTGTCATTTAATAGCAGGCTTGCAACGGCTGCGCAAAAAAAGGGTCAACATATGTTCGAGCATAATTATTGGGCACATTTTGGGCCCGATGGAGCATCTCCCTGGGATTTCATCCGGGGTGAAGGATACAATTATACGTATGCGGGTGAGAATTTGGCAAAAGGCTTTACAACGTCTTACGATGCGGTAAAAGCGTGGATGAAATCACCAACTCATAGGGCAAATATTCTTTCACCAAATTATACCGAGGTCGGATTTTCAATCTCTGAGGGAAGACTTCAAAATGAAGATACTGTGCTTATCGTGCAGGAATTTGGGGCCAGAGCAGACGGGATTGTCGAAATTTCTCCGGATCAACCTGTAGCTCAAGTACAAGGATCTTCCAATGAGAAATTACCAAAGGAGTTATCAACTACGCTGGTCAAAAAACCAATGTTTAACTTAACTGCATTTGCAAAAGGGGTCACAATGATATTGTTGTCTGCTCTTCTTATTGCTCTTGTTTTGGATTTTATTATCATTGAAAAGAAAAAAATTCCAAGAGTGGTCGGTAATAATTTGGATCACATAATGCTGATCTCAATATTTCTTGCATTTTTGTTCATGGCAAGGGTAGGTCATATTATCTAATATGAAGAAAAAACACGTTGTTTTATATTTAGTTGAATTCACTCTTCTTGGGTTTGGTTTTGCCTTTTTGTTATTGGCAAATTTGGCATTTATTTTACAGCTAAGTCTGCTTGGCGGGTTACTTCTTTTCTATACAGTTATCGGTCTTGTGCACCATAACTCCCATCATGATATTACAATAAAAGTTGTGTTAGAATATATTTTAATTAGTGTGTTGATTATTGCACTATTTATTTTTCTTAATATTTCTAGAATATAACTATGAAAGGAATGATTCTTGCAGGAGGGCTTGCGACCCGTCTTCGTCCATTAACACTTGTTACCAACAAACACCTCCTTCCTGTCTACAATAAGCCGATGATATATTATCCGATTGAAGCCATGCAAAAGGCAGGAATTAAAGAGGTTCTTATTTCAACATCCGGAGACCACGCCGGGGGGTTTGCTAATCTTTTGGGTTCGGGTGACGAATTCGGGTTGAGATTTTACTACGCTGTACAGAAAAATGCCAAGGGTGGAATTGCAGATGCTATTACATTGGCACGCGAATTTGCCGGAAATGAGAGTCTTTTAGTTGTTTTGGGTGATAATATTTTTAACTTCAATCTGAGTGATTCTGTTGAAAGCTTCCAAAAAAGACTTAGCGGAGCAAAAATTTTTGGTGTAAAAATGCCGACTGAATCGCGTCAATATGGAGTTATTGAGATTGGTGAAAATGGTCAGGTAATGTCTATAGAGGAGAAGCCTGAATTTCCAAAATCTGACATTGCCCAAACAGGAATTTATATGTATGATAACAGGGTATTCGATTTCATTTCGCAATTGTCACCTTCTGCAAGGGATGAATTGGAGGTTACCGACCTTAACAATTTTTATGTAAAAGAAGGGACGATGGAATGTGAGATAATTGATTGGTGGATCGATGCAGGCACATCCCACGATGAACTTTTGAAAGCAGGAAATATGGTTGCTGAAAAATTTGCAAGTGGAGAATTAACTCAAAATCAATAACTATGGCACTAGGGCATACAGAACCGGCAAAAAAAGTTACAACATATACCGCAGAACGTGAGGAAAATGGTTTTCTTATTGAACTTTTTAAAGATAAAGAAACAGGAGAAAAGACCGAGGTTTACTTGACCGCAGCAAAACCTGGAGCATTTAAAG
>CAZPUU010000073.1:0-3991 GCA_964589835.1 uncultured Gammaproteobacteria bacterium | reverse complement strand
TCCTATACTCCCAAGAGTGGAATTTCCTCAAATACAACTCCTCAGTCTCTTGCACAGGCAAATTAAAGGCAGTATACTTTCACGGTTTGTTTGTATAAGAAAAAAAGGTAAACTTAATAGTTATGGTTAAGAAAAAAAGAACCAAAAATCAACAGCTTGAAGGCTTTGCAATCCGCATAACCGAGCTCATTGGCACCCCTTTCTCAATAATTGTTCATACCCTGCTTTTTGTTGTAGCGTTTCTATTCTACTTTGCCGGAATTGCTTTTGAGACGATTCTTCTTGTTTTAACCACTATCGTCAGTCTTGAAGCTATTTATCTTTCTCTTTTTATTCAATTATCTGTAAATAAAAATACTGAAAGTCTTGAGGGTGTTGAGGAAGACATCGAGGAGATTGCGGAGGATGTCGAAGGACTTGAGGGAGAGTTTGATGAAATTCAGGAAGATGTTGAAGGACTTGAGGGAAATATTAAAAAACTACGGGAAAATGTCTCCGAACTTGGAGCAGATGTTGAGGATATATCGGTAGATATTGAAAAATTAGGAGATGAAGCTCCTTCTGAGGAAGAACTTGCTCACATTCAATCGAATAAATCGCTGAAGAATATCGAAAAGGAGATACTTACCCTATCAAGTGGAATTCTTGCTCTAAAGGACGATCTTGAGATCTTAAAAAAGACAATAAAATAAACCTCTACTCCAAGCTTTCGAGGTATTTTTCAACGTCCAAAGCTGCCTGACAACCAAATCCTGCCGCAGTTATACCTTGCATGTAATTGTGATCATGCACATCTCCTGAAACATAGATTCCTTCGATATTCGTTCTTGAACCAGGATTCTGCTTGATAAATCCTTTTTCGTCCTTTTCGATACCTTCAAAAATTGCTGAATTCGGCACATGCCCGATCGCCACAAACAATCCGTCTGTTGCAAATTCCCATTCAACAGTCGTATCATTCGAGGAAAGTTTTTTACCTTCAACCTCTTCAATTGACACCTCTTTCTCCTCACCCTTTATTTTCACTTTAAGTACATTTCCTGATGATCTGAGCTTCAGCTTTTCCACTTTCATCTCACCCAACACCTCAATAGGTTCTGTATTCCAAATAACTGTTATTTTTTCGTTTGCAAAAACCTTCTGCTGCATAACGTCTGAAGCACGGAACTCCTCTCTTCTGTGAATAATAAATACCTCGGATGCAAATTTTGTCAAAACCAGCGCTTCCTCCATGGCGCTATCCCCTCCCCCAACAACGACAACTTTTTTGTTCCGGTAGAATGCAGCGTCGCACGGCGCGCAAGAGCTTACCCCCCGTCCGATTTTCTCTTCCTCTCCTGGGATCTGCAACCATTTTGTGTCCGCTCCTGTTGCAATAATTACGCTTTTTGAATAATATTTTTTATCATCATCAGTGGTTATTTCGAAAGGTTTTTTACTATAATTTACCGCCGTTACATTGCTGTCAATTATTTCCGATCCATACCGTACCGCTTGATCGCGCATCCTTCCCATCAACTCCGGTCCCATAATAGGATCAGGAAAGCCGGGAAAATTCTCAACCTCGGTCGTGAGCATCAACTGACCTCCCCACTTTCTTCCGGCAAGAATCAATGTCTTTCTATTTCCCCGTGAAGTATAAATTCCTGCAGTAAGCCCGGATGGGCCACTACCGATTATAATTACATCATATATATTATCCATATTTACTTACAAAAAAACGTCTAGTTCTTAGTATTTTGGGCGCTTAGTCATTTTCAACTAAACCCTAAACGCTAATAACTAAACGCTAGTTCAATGCTTCGTCGATCGCTCTTTTCAAAGTATCTTTTCCCTGAACACCTATCAATGTCTTAAATGGCTTTCCGTCTTTAAATACCATAAGCGTCGGAAGAGACATAATTCCGTAATTGCCTGGAATATTGATATTTTCGTCGACATTGAGTTTACCGAATTTTACCTTACCGTCATATTCACCCTCAAGCTCGTCAAGAACCGGAGCTACCATAAGACACGGTTGGCACCATTCCGCCCAAAAATCTACAAGCACCGGAGATGTTGCTTCGAGTACTTCCTTTTGAAATGTGTCGTCTGTTAATTTGTCTGTCATATTCAAAGCGGATATCAGTATAGTCTGAAAAAAAGGAATTTGTCAATACCTGAATCACCCATATATAGTGCCTGCCTTAGAACAAAAACTCTACCTGGCATATTTACAGGTAGAGTTTTTTACATAAAAACATACTTGCATAACTTAATATGCAATTCTTTGTTGTTTTTTATTTTAGAATCTTGATAGTTCCAACTAATGGAAGCGGATTCATCTGTCCTTGTGCAGCTTGTACTACCCCCATAATCCACAGGATAAATACAGCAAGTCCCAACAGGGGTGAGACGATCCATCCCAAAACAGGAACGACTCCAATAAATGCTGAAATTACCCATCCGATAAGAAGAACCAAAGATTGATTTGCATGAAACATAGCAAGCTTAGAATCCTTTGCTGCAACGAGTGGTAAAAAGAAAAGGAAATAAGCTAAAACTGCCATCATGACATCATTGTTTTGTGTTGTTTGAGCCATTATAGTCACCTCCTTTCGTACTATATTTCACTATATACTATTTCAAAAAAAACAGGAACAGGCATTTGAAATACTGTATACTTCTACTACAGACGTGTTGTAAAAGAGACCATGAATATATCTGCTATGGCTGTTCCTTTTATTTCAATTATTATTCCTGCATACAACGAAGAAGAGCTTCTTCCTAGACTCTTGCAAGCTGTCGCCGATCAATCTTATAAAGATTTTGAGGTAATTCTCGTAGATGCCTACTCCACTGATAAAACAGTCTATCAAGCTAAAAAATTCTCAAAAATATTTCCGCTTACAATCATTATGACTCATGAACATAACGTTTCTATATCCAGAAATTTAGGAGCAGAAAAAGCAAAAGGTGAGTATTTATTTTTTATTGATGCCGACAACTATATTCGGCAACAATTTTTAGAAAAAATGATAGAAAAACTTAAAAAAAACTACGAACTGATTGTGACAGCAATCGCACCGGACTCAAGAAATTATTTCTACAAGGCCTCATACCATCTAGCGAATTCGATTGTCCAGGCAACATGGAAACTCCACTTTGCCTTTTCGACTGGAGGAAATTTTCTTATCAGAAAGTCGCTTTTCAATTCGCTACATGGATTTGATAAGTCAATATTTGTAGGTGAAGATCATGACCTGGTAGGACGCGCACGAAAAGCCGGTGCTCGTGTAATTTTTGTCACAAAACCCAAAGTTATCTTCTCTACCCGCAGACTTGAAAAAGAAGGCTGGGCTATGGTTTTGAAATATTTCTTCTCGACAATTTACATTTTATTTTTTGGAAAAATGACCAAGAAAATGTACAATTATGAAATGGGTGGTGAGTATTATAAAAAAGTCAAAGAACTATGAATGAAAAAAGAATTTTTAGAGCACTTTTCAAAACGATGCTTCTTTTTGCATTTCTGCACCTAATCTTGCAATCTGTCATGCTGATTGTAACCGGTGACCTTTCCCATCTGAATATCTTTGTAATTTCAGGCTTATATCAATATGTTCCCGGGATAGAAAAAGGAGTGATCAGTTTTATCGTATCGTTAGGAATAATGTTAGCTGTTTATTCTCTGTTTTATATTCGACGCAAGTGAAGATATCCGGTATTTTTTGTGATACGCAATCATATCTGCCCACTTTACAAGATATTCCACAAGCAATGACGAAGGACTTTGCCTCAATCGGCGAGCTGAAGTTCGTACCTTAAGGTTTTTGTCATACCCTACTTTCCCTTCTTTCCCGATATGGATTGAAAGGTCGGTATCCTCATGCACCCTGTCGTCATCAAGGCATACATCATTTTTTATCCGCTCCCACGCGCTTTTTCGAAGTGCTAAATTGGGTCCAAACAATCCATAGTGACCAAAAATTCTCCTGTTTGCCTCAAAAAC
>CAZPUU010000072.1:0-4046 GCA_964589835.1 uncultured Gammaproteobacteria bacterium | reverse complement strand
AATTTAGGGCGAGTGCTGGAATGGTATACAGGTTAGTCTCAAAAACTAATGATCATTTTCGGTCATGAGGGTTCGAGTCCCTCCTCGCCCACAAGGAAGAATGTTTAGGCTTTAGCTTAGAGATTTTTCTTTATCCGAAAGGGCTCGAACGGTCGGACTGAGCGAAGCGAAGGAGACGGGGTCGCGAGTCCGAACGAAGTGAGGAACTTGTGACTCGAGTCCCTCCTCGCCCACAATTATATTTACAAATGAAACAATTAACACTGAACGAACTGCGGGACAGTACCCAAAGCATTACGCAAAAAATGCCGGGAAACGAAAAGTGGACAATTCAGAATAGATTTGTCGAACTAGTTGAAGAGGTCGGCGAACTGGGAAACGCGATTCAAACAGATGAAGGTTTTAAATCCAAGAAAAGAAAAAAGTCGGAGCTGGTCGATTCTGTGTGCGACGTCTTATTTGAAGTTTTTGCCATTGCTGCGCATTACAAAGTGGACCTGGACACTGAGTATCCTAAGGTTTTGAAATTCATTGACGATAGAAGAAAGTCCGGTGAATTTGACCACGAAAACTAATCCGAAAACACGTAACCCACAACATCCTCTGCTCTATACCCATCCGGATGTTCTTTCAGCAGATCTGCAACCGGACTTAAATCTTTTCCTAAGGTAAAGAATCTTTCCTCACCGATCTGTCCATGTCCTGAGCTAGCTACTGATCCCGTACATATACACATTTTTCCCTCTGTCATTTCAATGTCCCCACCCTTTCTGACAAACGCCGCTTGTGGTTCTGCGGGACATGAAAAAACTATGTCTCCATCTTTGTTTTGACTTGCTTCCACTAAATATCCCGCACTACAAACTCTTTTTCTGCCTTCATAAACTTCTTTGTCCGTCAAACTTCCCTCCAACTGCACTAACTGCAGTGGAAATCCAGTCGGTGATGCAACTGCGCTTGTAATAACATCCAATGTCCCTTCTCTGATTTTCTTTCTCATTAGTCTTTTTGCATTGTTTTCAATTCCAGACTCCTCAGAAAGTGCGAATGCAGTACCCACCTGTACCCCTACTGCACCTAACCCTTGCGCTTCCCTGAGCTTACCTGCATAAGATCCTGCAAGCCAAAATGGCTTTCCTTTTTCCATTATTATTCCAAGATTCGGCTTGTCCTTCTCTCCGTAAACAGGTTGCCCTTTTTCGTCAAATTCTTTGCTTCTTGCCGGAGCATTGTGGCCACCAGCCTCTGGCCCTTCTATAACAAAACCGCTAACTCCTTCTTTCTTTGCCAACATCATAGCTAATAAATGGTGGGAGATGATCGCTAAAAATTCGGGTTTTTTAAGCTCGGTTCCCTCCGGAATAAATTCTCCCGGATCGAGGCTTAATAAGTACTTCTCCTTCGAATTTTGTATATCCAATCTGTAGGTGGCCGGTTGATTTTTTGAAAAATTCTCTAGAATATCAGGGATCTGGTTGGGAATTCCGGCTCCTACAAGAACAGTGTCAACTCCGGCTATCATCGCACCCAAAATTGTCGGAAGCGGCATCAATTGTATTTTTTCTAAAAGATTGATACCTATTGGGCCACTATGCCCTTGTTTTGCCAACCAGACTTCAGAGAATGCAGAAGCTACAGCAAGCTTTGTCATTTTTCCCTTCATCTCATCAGTTCCATTTACTAAAACTTCAGGCTTTGGGGGAATTTTGTATCTATTAAGTTTTTTTCCTTCAGGGGCTAGGTATTCATCAAAGATTTCATTAGCAATTACCGGATCAAATGCTTCAAGAGCCATTATGGCATTAGGGTCACGTCTCTGGAGCCTGTTGACCATAAGTATCGGAAGACCGGTACCGGAGACTACTCCTAAAACGCGCTTGTCCAATTTTTCGCCTGCAACCGCAACTGATCTGGCTAGTTCCCAATTGGAGATTCCAACACCCATTCCTCCCTGAATCAATTCCGGAAGGGGGTTTTGGTGGATTTCTGACCCTAATGCTTCAACCATGAGGAAACATACTATATCTTTTTAACTCCCAAAGCAAGAAGTTCTCTGATTTTTACCAATTACTTCTGCTATTATAGTACATAAAAGTTCCTATTGTTTTTAAATGATCAATTATAAACGCTACGCTCTTTACCTTATTCGTTGGCAGCTTTCAACTCCGATTTTGGCTCCAATTGTCGCTATATTCAAACAATCAGAATCAATCTTTGGCACACGAGAGGATTGGATTGCTGCAACAATTGCAAATCTCATAGGAGGTCTTATCTTTTTTTGGATGGACAGCTTTATATTCACGTCAAAACTTTTGGCCGCTCAATGGGAAGTGAGAGACAACGTACGGTGTGCAGATTGCGGAATATTATGCCGAGGATACAGGCTCGTTAAAACGGGCAATTACGACAGGTCGTCCGACCGCTATCCCGAATTCAGATGCGAAGAACATTCAAAGAAAAAAGCTCAAAAACTCAAAAAGAAGGGGGTAAAAATCTAAAGACCTTTCCTTTGCAAAAGGCAAACGCTCCTCTTCCAACCCTGTGTCCTACTCGGTATAAACAGTCGGAGGAGATTGTTTTTCTTCACCCAATCTTCGCAATTCGTCCGTATCCAAATCATATAGATCACTCTGTATTTCTACAACCCGCTTGTAAGAATCAAGCGTTTTGCCGAGCTCGTCGTAGGGACAAATCCGCTCAACCAATACTCTTTTCTGAAAATCTTCAAAATTATCAAAAATTGCATTCAACGCATTTGCCACTATAACCGGCGGATCTGCATATACTTCAAAACCCTCAACTGTGATTCCCCTCAATCTATCCTCGAAAGGAATTGTGTGTCTCAAAAATTCCAACGTTCCACCCCTCAGAAGAGGTACTCTAAATCTCGGATCATCAACAACACCAACCGAAATTGCGTCTTTGTTCTTTATATGACTTCCCAAGACATAAGCAATAGACTCGGCATGATCTGCGCCACCGATATGAACCGCCCGCATGTTGCCTCCTACATCCCTTTTTTGTTTTGCATATTGATCTACGTTGTACAAAATTTCTTCTGCATCCTTGAGCTCCGCGTGCGACAGCACTGATTTTAGCATTACGTCATGGGCCAGCGATCTTTTCTCTTGGTCGGACAATTCCATCGGGATTCTGGAAAATGCGTCGATTAAATCACCGTTGGCAGCAATGACCGACTGATCGGGCTTTTTCATATAAGTAACGGGGTGTCTTCCTTCGAATTCTTCGCGTTGATCAAAAGCATCGGCAACAAGATATCCTCCCGGAAATAGATATATGGGAAATCTCTTAGGCAATTTTCCTTCCCTTACCCTTGCAAATCCCTTTGAAGACTTGTGGAGAGCGCGCATGGACCATTCATCCTCTTCAACCGTCACCCAGTTATATTTTTGAAGTCTCTCTCCATCTTCTTCAGGAAGTAACTTAAAAAGTTGCGGATTATTAGTGTCTTCAACCTCAATAGTCAAAAGTCCGGGAGCCAAACCACTACCGGTATGAAGAGCGAATCTTTTCCACCCAACCCTTGCTGTTTGGTTCACCTCTACTCCACGAACCAATTGTTCGCGGTCGACCTCCGTCAATCCATCGACAATACCTTTCCAAAAAGGATTTCGTCCAAGTATTTGAGAGTCACCCCTAGCAAGTCCTTGAGTTACGACATTACGTGTCAGCTCAAGAGTAACCACATCGGCGCTCTTTGTCGCAAGCGTTATTTCCTCCCCCGGCTCCCAATCGTGCGCGATAGCGTGCACGTCAATAAAGCAAACAGAATCTGCCTGAGAAAATTGATCTTCAAGCCTTCCTAATTTCCGTTGATCTTTTGGTGTAAATAAAGCCCTTTCCTGCCACATAATAAGTGGACCATGGGGGAATCGAACCCCCGTCCCAGCAATGCGAATGCTATGCACTACCACTATGCTAATGGCCCCACAACCTTCAAAACTCTATCAACCTACTCTGATTAATCGGCGAGCTACAGGTCCAATTGTTTTTTATTGTAACCTACAAACCGGAGACTATAAACT
>CAZPUU010000071.1:0-4139 GCA_964589835.1 uncultured Gammaproteobacteria bacterium | reverse complement strand
TAAAAGTATTGCTTCCACAGGCTTTGGAGCGTAATGAGCGGATCGTTCATATCGGAAGGAAAGATAGAATTCCTGCTTTTTTGCGTGAAGCATTTGAAAATGCAGAAGAAAAGACGAAGAAAAATACGGGGACGGTCCTTTCCCTTGCAGTTGACTATGCAGGGCAGGATCAGGAAGTGCGGATGATGAGAAAAATGATTGAGGATAAAATCAAAGAAATAACTCCTGAGACTTTGGTTAAATACCGTGACGGGAGAGGGGTTGTGCCTACTGCAGACCTTATCGTAAGAACAAGCGGGGAGAAAAGGACATCGGATCTGGGGTGGCTTTCAATAAATTCCGAGCTTGCTTTCATTTCAAAATTATTGCCAAATACCGGGTCAAGAGATATTGTTGAGGCAATAATTGACTTTACGAAGCGCGAAAGACGGTTTGGTGGAAGACCCGCTGCAGCAACCTCATAGTATTTTTTGACATTTTCCTTTTTTAACTTATAGTATGAATTTGAATTCAAATTTGATATAATAATGCTATGAATCTTGAGCAATTTTTCCCTTACAGGGTGAATACAATCGGGTATATTCCTTTGTCGATGGATACGGTAAGGCCAAGTATGGATTTTCGGGTAGATGGTGATAGATGGGTTGAGCAGAGAACGCCATTAGGTCAGCCCGGAGGGTCGATGGATAGTTCTGCAGCAGTTTATCGTAAGGTTGATAGTGAAGGGACAGTGGAAGATTGGGCGTGTATGATTTATCCTAATCTGTCTTCGGAAATACTTATGACAATTAACCAAATACTGTATGGATCAGGTTCGTTTCAGGCTGTGAATTACGGTTTCTCACGATTTATCAAACAAAAATTACCTAATCTCAAGCTTGACAAAGCTGGTTTGGAATTAAGGCTGGATGGTAAGATAGTAAAGGTATCGGCAGAGAAGGTTGATGCACCTATCGCACCTATAAATGAGGAACACGGCACAAGATTACCTGCAATTGTAGATATCCCTTTTCAGATGGATCCCAACAGATTCTTTTCCGGTGATGTTAACACTGAAGGCGTTACGCTCGGAGGATCCATGAGGCTGGCTATGGGTAATTTACAAGGTCTTGATACAATGCTTTACAGGTTGGGAGAAACTTTCCAGAGTGGGTTATTCACAGACGAATCACTGCGAAAATATGCGAATGTAACATTTAATTGCGAAAGGGTGAATACACAACAGACATGAAATCAGGAGTTGTAGCACTATTAGGCCGGCCAAATGCAGGGAAATCAACCCTTCTGAATGCTCTCGTGGGTTCAAAGGTGAGTATTACCTCGCCAAAACCTCAAACAACCCAATTTTCAGTACAGGCTGTATATGAAGATCCCCGTGGACAAATAATTTTTCATGACACTCCTGGGATTTTTGCTAAGACCGATAATCCTAAGGCTCATGACATCAATCTAACCGCTGAGCATTCCCTCAAAGAAGGGGTAGATGTTGTGGTGTACGTCATTGATAAGACACGCGAACGCGGGATTGAGGAAAATAAGGTTCTTGGAATTATCAGGAAAGTTGATATGCCAAAAATACTTGTAATTAACAAGACTGACAAAAGACATCCTGATTTTATTGAGCAGTATCTTTTTATGAAAGAAGAATTCGATGCCACAATCGAGCTTTCTGCACGCAGGGGTACAAATTTAAATGTTCTCATAGACACAATTTTCGAGTTTTTACCGGAGGGTGAAAAGCTGGTTGAGAAAGAAGACATGGCAACACCTGTTCTTAATATGGATTCAAAGCTCTATTTGGAAGAGATGATAAGAGAAAAGGCTTTTTTACGGTTGAGACGGGAATTGCCGTATGTGATAAGAGTTGTTGTTGATACCATTACTGAAAAGCCCCAAAAGAATATGACGGTTATAAAGGCGCGGATTATAGCACCGGCCCGTTACAAAAAAATGATTATTGGAACAGGTGGAGCCAAAATAAAAGAAATTGGCATGATGACCCGCCGCGAGCTTGAAATCGCGACCAATAGAAAAATCTATTTAGACCTCAAAGTTGAGGAAGAATAATTTTTTAAATTACCCCCAAAAATTTAAGAACAAGCCAAACGACCAATACAAGAACAATAGCGCCTCCGATAGTACGCGGCACAGGTATAAGAGCCCAAATAAGATTAACGACAAAAAGAAAGATCAAAATTCCGATTACCAGTTCAAGTAAACCCAAAATTACTCACCTCCAAGACCAATTGTAAAATAGTCACAATGCTTATGTCTGTAATGCAATTCACATTATTGACATTTCAAAATATATACTGATATACTTCTCCCATGGCAAAAGCTCCCGTATCAACAAAGGAAAAAGCATCTCCAAGAAAATCTGCAACAAAAGCAAGACCTGTTGCAGCAAAGACAACTTCCGTATCAACTTCCACATCATCAAAAAAAAGAATGACGGTAGCAGATCTTAGAAAGAAAGTAATGGATCCGAAAAACAGACGATCCCTGCTTTTGGCTCTTGGAATCATAGTTCTGGCAGTAGTTATTTATGTTGCCAAGGGGCTATTTATCGCAGCAACAGTTAATGGGCAACCGATCTCAAGGCTCACCATTATCAAGGATCTTGAAGCTCAAAGCGGAAGAGTTACCCTTGATTCGGCAATTACACGGGCACTTGTATTCCAAGAAGCTGCTAAGAAAAAAATTGATGTGACACAAAAAGATATCGATGCAGAGATTGCAAAAATTTCAAAACAATTTACCACTCAAGGTCAAAATCTTGATCAATTACTCGCAGCACAAGGACTTTCCCGTGAAAAATTTGAGGGAGAAGTAAAAATCCAAATTCTTGTTACCAAAATTCTCGGTGATCAGGCAAAGGTTACCGATAAAGAATTCAATGATTTTATGGCAAAAAATGAAGATCTTATCAAAGACGAGAAAGATCAAAATGCTGCAAAAGCAACCCTCAGGCAGCAAATGGAGCAGCAAAAATTGGCACAAAAATATCAGGAATGGATAGCAAACGTTAAAAAGAACGCAAAAGTTAATTACTTCGTGAACTATTAGATTATCCGTTTTTTCCTTAAAATTTCAATTTGCTTTAATATGTACTCGTGCATTTTCCAAGTTGGTGCGAGATGAAAGTTGGGTTTTCATTTGAACTTGATAGAGTTTTGAGCCTCGGTCAAGGGTTATGGGTGAAGATATTTTTAGTTGCGGCGTTCCGCCTTCGATGGAAACTTCGGAATTCCAAACAGGATGAGCATCAGTTACATTGTAAAGTCTGGCATATGCTGTTTGATTGCCTGTCGGGGTATGCAATGCTACTTCAAATGTTACTTTGCTGATCGTTCCGTACGCTGTGCTGTCTATATAGCTTTGGGCACCCGGAATATCTGCCCATTCTGATGCAAGGCTTGATCCTGAGCCAAGTGTCACAAAGGACTCTTTCACGGCAGTCGCGGTGCTTTTACCGGTAAGTTTTGTTTGAGATAGGACGAGGGCAACTTCTTTTTTAATTTCGTTTTTACAACTCTCATTGCACTCAGAAGGAGTCGGTGCGATGCCTGATATCTTTTTCGGCGCAGGAGTTACAGCCACTGAAGAGTTCTCATTTGTTGAAGAGCTATTCCAGAATAATGCCGTATCAATAATAAAGAGATTGCCAAGAATAAGTATGAGAAGCAGGAACAAAAATCCCCAAGGAGAAAATAAAATAAATCGGGAATTAATTTCGTCTTCCATATTTTTATTGTAGCAAATATGGAAAGACCCCCGGGGTTGCCGGGGGTCTTAGGGTCTAAATTGAGATCACGGGAATACGCTCCCGTCCGACCGTCAGCCCAGCTGCGGGTTCAGGTAGTGGAGCGTGCAGCGCGAAACGGCGCCGGCGCGGGAACGAATGGTGTGGGTGGAATGTAAACGATACTGACGAGCATCTCCGGGGGGAACTCGCCCCCGCGGGAAAGATCGTTGAAGATCTTCGTTGCCCACTCGCGTTTGACGTCCTCCGGTGCGTTGCGCTCGAAGGTCCGGATCTTGCCGATAAATGCTTCGTGCGCTGCATTGGGCAGCTTTCCGTAGCGGCCGAATGTCCGGATGGTCAGGCGGCACAGGCCGCCGTCAGGAAGAGTGCGGCT
>CAZPUU010000070.1:0-4365 GCA_964589835.1 uncultured Gammaproteobacteria bacterium | reverse complement strand
AATTGGGTCCAAACAATCCATAGTGACCAAAAATTCTCCTGTTTGCCTCAAAAACGAGCAATCGCAACAACGGAGAAAACATGCTGATACCAAAAACTGCCGGACCTGAAATAGCCTCAAGACTTTCATCGTCCTCAAAATGACGGGAAATACGCTCAATCCAATCGGTAGGAACTATCGTGTCAGCGTCAGTTCGTGCAATGACCTCACCCTTAGCCAAATTAAACCCTGTATTGCGTGCAAAAGTAACGCCTTGATGCCTTTCTGTTACAACAATCGCTCCTGCTTCACGGGCGATCTTCGCTGTCTCGTCGGACGAATTATTGTCAACTACGATGATTTCAAACGGAGGGACTGTTTGACTCATGACAGTCTTTAGGCAATGACCAATCCGCCTCTCCTCATTGTAGGCGGGAATAACAACAGATATACGCATTTTCATATTTTATACCTAAATCGCATAAAAAAGAAGAATCCTGCTTCTTTTAAAATTCAAACCCCAGCTCCGGTTTTTCTTCCACCGTTTCAGACACCAAGTTTGTCCGCTTATTCCATATGTCAACGATGCCATATGTATTGTCGTATCCAGGCTCAATATGAATTTGCCTTTGCCGCACTTTTTGAATCCCTTCTGCAATTGTCACACCAAAATTAGTTTGTATCTTCTCAAGAGAAGCGCGAAGAAGCACTTCATGCTCAGAACCAAACTGGGAGATAAGACCATCATACATTGTCACAACAGCCTGAGTAGACGTACCCGAAGCAAGAGCTTCAGAAAGTATTTCAAGAAGCGGCACGAGATTTACATAAGAAGGTTTTTTTCCATTCTTATCCTTCAACCAGATCGTTCCATACTGGTCTTCCTCCTCTCTATAATTTTGGGCAACCGAATTAGCCAGCTCTTCCACCCGGTGCATTACGCCAACGGTTAATTCTCGACTGCATACCGGACATATCGGACCGTTTTTTCTCGTCTCGGCCGGTGTTTGAACCACCCCACAATTTCTGTGACCGGTATAGTGGTACTTCCCCTCTTCCGGATAGAATTCTATGGTGTAGCCTATTTCAAATACTCTTTCTTTACCTCTTACCAAAGCGTTCATGATATTTGAATAGGTAACATCGCTCTGCTTAATTTTTAATTCTTTATTTTTGATTTTCAAAACGGTAGCTTCTCTTCCCATTTTTTCCAAAGAATGAGCATCGGAAAAACTTACAATGGACCGTGTCTCGAGCTCATTCATCCTCCAATTCATAGACGGATCGGATGAAAGTCCCGTTTCGACAGCAAATACATATTTTGCATACTCCCCAAAACAATCGACTATCCTGTCATATCCTCCTTTTGACCCATACAAAGAAAACCACGGCGTCCAAATGTGACACGGAATAAGCACAATTTTCCTGTCAATTTCCAATAACAACTCCATAAGATTTTTAGCGGAAATTCCCAATATTGGTCTCCCGTCGGAGGTAAGATTGAATCCATGCGCAATCAATTTTTTATTGATCTGCAGAGCAACATCATAATTCGGAGAGAGAATCAAATTATGAATCCTATACGTGCCTTTTACCCCATCTTTTTCACGTCCTCCATAAATACACGCAACTTCGGTGGAAAGCAAGAAATGCATTCCCGGATCACTTTCTCTTATCGGCAAATTTAACTGTTCCTCAATTTTTTTTTCCTGTTTTAATTTATAAATACCCTCACTGGATTCCTCTAGCTGAGCTTTGGTTTCCTTGAACCATAATGGAAAGGTAAAATCAGCAATCGAAAGGACATTGAGCCCTTTTTTCCTGCCCCAAATATACATATTCTGAAGATTCATGCGTTGGCTTACTGCTCTTGAGTAACGGGAGTGAAGATGAAGGTCAATGACAAGTTCCATTGAGGCTATTTAAGCAAAGCGTGTACGAAGTTGCAAGCATTTGCATTTCGAGGCTACTAGGCCTATAATTGTTCACCATGAGTGAAAGACTTTCACCAACAAATGATTTTTTTGCTGATATTCTCAGAGAAAATTTGAGAGCATACCGAAAACCGGACACTTCGGTTATTACGATCAGTGGGCTTCCCGGTGCCGGCGCGACATCAACGAGTCAGGCATTGGCAGATGAGTTGAGTGAAAAATACGGAGTTGAAGTCGTTCTTTTTTCATTGTCTGAAGAAGCACGAAGGATTAGTCGTAGTTACGGCGGCATTAAACGAAGCGAATTTCTTCGTGATCCAGAAAAAGTAAGAGCAGTTGATAGTGAATTTATAAAAACCCCCCTAAAAGACGAAAATGCCAAAAAATTAATTCTTGGAGACGGTAGGAATGCAGGATTTGACATAGCCGGACTTGAGAACGCCGGAAGAAGATACCCTATACCACTTCCCTTCAATTCAGTAAAGATATATCTTCATGCACAACCTGACGTACGAGGCTCACGTAAGTTTTTGGATGCAATCAAACTGGGCACTACGCAACCCCGAGACATTATCGAAGACAGAATCGCACGACAAGTTCAAGACGAACAACAGGCATTTAGATTAGCCTACCCCACAAATCAGAGTCTAACCCCTGACAACATGGGCTTTTTACTGGAAGGACGGCCAGTTTATGATCTTCGGTATAGTACCGATACGAGCACGCCTGCTCAAATTGCAGAAAAAGTTGCAGTACATCCACTTGTTAAAAATCTTGTAGCCAACGTGCAAGACTAATGTTTCTTTGGATATTTCGCGCGTGATGCCTTAAGTTTACTTCGTTGTTGACGCAAATCATTCAGGTCGGTATCAACAGATTCTCTTTCAACAACTATATTTTCCTGAAGTTCACTCCCTCCTTCATCCACCATCTGAACCTCGAATTTTCTTGCGAAAGGGAACAGGGCTAGAGAACAAAGAGCAGCAGTAACCACCCTGTCTGTATAGATGAGCCTAAACATCTTTTCCCAATCCTGAAAGGATATATCAATTTCGCCCTCGGCCAATCTTCTTTTCCAACCGGGAATAAAATGCAAGCTATTACTTAAATGATCAGGAATCTCAGGATTGTACACCAGTTTCCAAACCAAAGAATCACCCTCAAACTCTATTGAGTTATGTGAACTCATCGCGTTTACGACTGCGTGAATATCTTCAGGAATCTCACCCGCCAGTATTGCATCACTGACTCTTTGATACCCAACATCTACCTTATCCGCAATCAGAGTTGCCAAACCTTCAGGTTTCATCGTATTCGCAAGTCGGGAAAGCTTTTCTTCTCCCTCCAAACCCCAAGAGTCAGCAACAGCTTGCATATTATCAGAATCGTGAAGAATGATCGTTCTTCTAACCGTTTTCCAACGCTCATCAACACTTTTACCCATCTCCCCTTTTACGCTTGGAACCAATAATTCAAGCATTTGTGCGGAGACGTGCCCATGCCCATCTCTATACAACATGTTTCCAATATCATGCGCCTGCCCCGCAATTGATGCGAGCCGCTTGCGCGATTCCTGTTCTTCATGTGTGCTTGCCGGAAATAAATCAAGAAGTCTATGAGCAACAGAAACAACCGCTCCCGGATGCTCAATTCCGTGCTTATTAAATCCCTTAGGATTAAGACTATCCAATATTCTATCGACACCATTATTGATTGGAAATAGAGCGCTACTTAGCTCCCTATTCACCTGAGCGGCAGAAAGGGAATAGATATCGTCTATATCGGTTCGAAACCTCCACACTCCCCATCTGTCAAACAAGGTTTCGATTTCTTCCGGACTAATTCCATGATTTGCAAAATACGCTTCTGCCGGCACAAAAGATGGAATATTATGCTCTCTATGAGGTATTAAAACCGATGGCTTTATTCTTCCCCTCTTGTCCTCGTCAAAACAACTCGGAGCTATTAATGCGAACTGATGAACATTTTGAAGCCTTTCAAAAACTGCAGGGTCTATGGGTCGACTTGCAGATGATTCAGGTGGATTTAGAGTAATTTGGGCCGCACCGTCACTGCCCGGAAACGGGATTACATTTGATGCATCATGTCTGTCTCTCTCTTGGCTACCAGGCATGGGACTATGGGGTGATTATAGCCTACCTATCGAGTTATTTCAAGAAAATTATATACGCTTTTTCTAGCTCTTATAAAACGCTTTATTCGCGTACAAGATCCACGAAAGTATACGAGTAGTTTTTATCACGTGAAGGACGTTCAAATAATACTTTTTTGAATTCTGTATAGTCGGGAAAAAAAGCATCTGCATCTTTCACTATTTCATTTACAACCGTTAGATATATTTTATCCGCAAATGGTATGGCCAGCTGATATATCTGCGCTCCACCTATAACGAATACCTCACTCTTCTCTACTGATTTACCGTATTCTAATG
>CAZPUU010000069.1:0-4395 GCA_964589835.1 uncultured Gammaproteobacteria bacterium | reverse complement strand
GAAATTGCCCCGGTTACAAGCGCCCTCTTTTGCGTTCTTACCATCTTGCTGTCAATATCTCGATCTATGTAATTATTAAAAATACACCCCGATGCAATAATAAAAGCTGTCCCGAAAAAGGCTCCAAGAAGAGCAGGGATGTCGATCGTGCCTCGGGATGCCAGAAAAAAACCGCCCATTGCGGTAAATAAATTGCCCCTGACAATGCCGGGTTTTGTGAGTAGATAGTATTTTTTAAACAAAGAAGTTATTTGGAAATCCTCTCACTTTGCATAATATAGTCACCTGTTTCCACCGGATTCATATTGTAATTAAGATGATTCATTATCCACATAGATCCTACTACAACCATAATAAAAATAGAAATCGTAGATGCCAAAAATACTACATTCCAACGCGGCCCTTTCTCATGGCCTAGATGTAAAAAAAACATCAATTGTACAAAAAGCTGGAGCACGGCAAGAGCCAAAACAAGCCCAACAATAACTTCATGCCCTATAAATACGTGATCCGAATCAATATGGAGAATCGTGACCGCGAAAGAAATGACTGTCAGTGCGACAGAAAGCGCAAACCCTAATATGTAAGACTTTACCGATCCTGATTTTTTTTTCATGACAAAATACCTCCCAATAAATAAACGATTGTAAATATAAATATCCAAACAATATCAAGAAAATGCCAAAAAATACCCAATAGTCGGATCTTTCTGACGCTTGACGGCTTCAACCCATACATTGCAACATGCACCAAAAGAATACTTATCCAAACAGTACCCGCCAAGATGTGAAGTCCATGGAACGAGAGCAGAGTAAAAAAAGCCGAGAGAAAAGCACTCTGCGTATAACTATACCCCTCGGAAAAAAGATGAGAAAATTCATACAATTCCATTGCCAAAAAAGCAATTCCAAGAAGTGCTGTTGACGCAAGAAGATATAGTGTCTTTTTTTTATCTAATGCCTTTGCAAAAAGCAGGGCGAGACCACACACAAAACTACTCGTCAAAAGAATCAATGTCTCGGAAAGAACAAACGGCGGATCGAATATCTCTTTGATCGTTACCCCGCCATGTGTACTATTCTTCAAAACTGCATATACCGCAAAAAGCACGGCAAACATCAAAAGATCCGTCATCATATAGATCCAAAATCCCAAAAATACTTTTTCTTTAGATTCTTCTTTATGCATAGTCGTTATGAACGCTCGATTTTGGCAACATCATTAGCTCTCACTTCGTATTCTGTTTTTTCATCAAAAGTTCTGACAACAACAAAAACAACGATCCCAATAGCGCATACAGCAGCAAGCCAAAAGATATGCCAGATCATCGCAAACCCGAAAAGAAACGCAAACCCTGCGATATATATACCGGTGGCAGTACCTTTTGGCATCTCAAAATTTTCGTAATTTGGCTTTACGTGCTTTCCTTCTTTCTTCATTTCCCAGAAATGATCACGACCGGTAATTTTTGGAATCACCGCAAAATTATAAAAAGGAGGAGGAGAGGAGGTAGACCACTCAAGCGTACGTCCACCCCACGGATCTCCGGTAAGATCAGCGTATTTCTTTTTGTTTTTGACACTAACAACAATCTGCGCAGCCAAAAACGCCGTCCCCATGCAAATCACTCCAAATCCAATGAGGGAAACAATAAATAAGGGTTGCCATCCGGTTGCCGCATCGTATCGCTCGAGCCGTCTCGGTGCCCCCATGAGCCCCAGCAAATAAAGTGGTCCGAAAGATAACCAAAATCCGATAAGCCAAGACCAAAAAGCATATTTGCCGAACTTCTCATCAAGCTTTATACCGGTAAATTTAGGGAACCAGTAAGAATAGCCTGCAAAAATTCCGAAAAGAGCACCTCCAATTACCATGGTGTGAAAGTGTGCGACCAGGAATAGGCTGTTGTGTAGCTGAAAATCTGCCGGCGGAACCCCCAGCAAAACTCCCGTCATACCCCCGACCGAAAAGGTAAAAACAAACCCCAAGAACCACAGCATGGGAGTGTCAAAACGGATGCGTCCTTTACGCATCGTAAAAACCCAATTAAAAAGCTGCACGGCTGTCGGAATTGCAATTACCATGGTCGAAATTCCAAAAACAGCGTTGACATTTGCCCCGGAACCCATGGTAAAAAAGTGGTGAAGCCACACACCAAGGGATATGATGGCAATAGCATTTAGTGCTACGACCGTTGACGTGTATCCTGCGAGTTTTTTACCGGAAAAAACTGAAACAACCTCCGAATAAACACCCAATGCCGGAATCATCAAAATGTATACTTCGGGGTGTCCCCACATCCAAATAAGATTTGTATACATCATCGCATTTCCCCCGGCAGTTGTCGTAAAAAAATGCATTCCCAAAATGCGGTCCAGATTAAGTAGAGCAACTGTTGCTGTCAGAAGAGGAAAAACAATAACGACCATCACCATACTGCAAAGAGATGCCCACGTAAAAATAGGTATTCGCATAAGTGTCATGCCGGGTGCGCGCATTTTAAGAATAGTCATTATGAAATTAATTCCTCCAAGAGTTGTACCGATTCCCGAAATCTGCAAACTCCATATCCAGTAATCCATGCCGACCCCGGGGCTGTACTCTAGACCCGAGAGTGGGGCGATTGAAAGCCATCCGGCGGCGGCAAATTCTCCCCCGAAAACAAAAAACATATTGATAAGAACCGCTCCTGCAACATACAGCCAAAATCCAAGCGTATTGAGAAATGGAGAAGCAAGATCACGGGCTCCTATCTGCAAAGGAATTATGTAATTCATAAATCCGAACAGGAACCCCATGGTGACAAAAAAGACCATAATAACCCCGTGCGCGGTGAAAATTTCCTGGAAGTGCTGTGCTGACAGATATCCCGAAGACCCGCTTGCCATTGCCTGTTGGAGCCATATCATCCCCGCATCAAGCCCTCCCCGGACCAACATGAGGGCGGCGACTATGAAATACATAATCCCAATCTTTTTCGGATCAACAGATGTCAGCCAGTCGTTCCACAACCACTTCCACAACTTCATGCGCGTCATAAAAACTACGACACCCACCATAACAAGAGTCATAAAAACCGTCCCTCCGATCGTAAACCACTCGTGTGGGAGAGCACTTAACGTTAGTCTTCCAAATAAAAATTCCATAATGTTACATTTCCTCCATTTTTTGTGCGCTGCTCGATGGCGCCATATACTTCATCATTATCTTATTATAAAGATGCTGCTCGTATGAGCTGTACAGTGTGACTGGATTATTTTCGCTCGGTTTTGAGAGTGCAGAATAATGACTTCCATCAAGCGAGCTAGAAGACCGCCGAACTTCCCCGATCCATTTTTCAAAATCCTCTTTTGAGCTTGCGCGGGCGATAAATTTCATGCCGGAAAACCCCCGGCCATTGATTTCACCCGCTTGTCCGCGATAATCCCCAACGCTATCTGCGATAATGTGAATCTTTGTGCTCATACCGCTCATTGCATATATCTGTCCTGAGAGAGCCGGAATCCAAAAAGAATTCATCGGAGCGTCCGCTGTTAATTCAAAATTTACCGGAGTATCTTCCGGGAACTGGATGAAATTCACCGTTGCGATATTGTAGTCGGGATACAGAAATAGCCATTTCCAGTTGAGTGCGACCGCCTGAATCCTGACAGGAGCAACATCGGATGCGAGCGGTTTGTATGGGTCGAGTGCGTGCGTTTTGTTCCACGTGATAACCGCAAGAATAAATATAAAGACTGCAGGAATAATCCACCAAACTAGCTCGGTAAACGTGCTGTGCCGCGCGTCGGGTTTGTAGACTGACTTCTTATTCCCAGCCCTGTATTTATATGCAAACCAATACATTGTCCCAAGAAGAGGAATAGCAACAATCAGTAAGAGTCCAATCACTATCATTCCAAGATCTCTTTGCTGTAAAGCAATCGATCCCCGAGGATTTAAGAGCTGAAAATCAAGATCTCCGAGAATAAAAATACTAAAATAAAATAACTCTACCAACAGTAGGAGTGCCAGCCCAATTTTGATCTTGCCGCTCATCTTACACTTATCATAGCAAGATACCTGAGGGACTTACAATTCCAGACAATCATTCAAAGAATACTTTCCAACCGAAGTCCTATTTATAGTGAGGGCAAAGGCCCCGCATCCCAATTTTTTCCCAATATCATCGGCGAGCCTCCTGATATATGCACCACTTGAGCAAGAAACCCAGAGCGTAATTTGGGTAAAACTCTCATTCTTGTAGTCTTTTTCAAACTCCTTCCAGCAAGCTTTTATTTCCTCTTGCCTGAAGTCTCCTGTTATTTTTTCGATTCTTTCCATAACGTCTGCAAAAAGACCGGAACCGGACATGTGTGTTTTTTTCAGAAAAGTACATTCACTTATTTCTATTTC
>CAZPUU010000068.1:0-4463 GCA_964589835.1 uncultured Gammaproteobacteria bacterium | reverse complement strand
CTAAATACAATATACTAAATACTGGACACCATATACAAACAATTTATGCGTAAATTTATTGCCATTCTGTTATTTTTTGTATTCCTTCTCACCCTTATGTCGAGCCGGCAGGCAAAAGCAGGCGACCTTGGCGCTCTTGTAAAGCTTGACAGGTTAAAAGTCAGCTCTTCAACGGGCGGCACTATTTGCGCAACACCCGAGTCTATCGGCACCGAGAGCTCACTGCAGGTAATATTTCCGTCAGGCACAACGGTCAATTCTTCAGCTTCCAATTGGACCACAACCACAAGCGACCTGCCCAGTGGCTCAACAGCCATGCCCGGGATTTCAACGGCAACAAATGTCACCGGCCAGACCGTAACATTTCCCATCTCAGATCTTGCTACAGGCACGATGTATTGTTTTCATTTTGCCACAACAAATACGCTTACCACTCCCTCATCAACCGGAAATTACGAAGGAACACTCAGGACAAGAAATGCATCAAACACAATAATCGATACGAGAAATTTTGGAGTTGCCATTGTCTCAAATGACCAGATCACGGTGACAGCAACAGTCGGTGCAAACCCTACTGATTTTAGCGCAGCAGCGTCAGTCAATGACACCAGTGAATTTATTAGAGAAAATACCACACTTACCTATACGATCACTTATGGGTCACTTCTTTCCAATGCGACAGGGATCACGGTTCAAGCAGAATGGGACCTAGGGACAATTCAGGGCAACAATACGGCTACCGAGCCGGTACTTACATACGTGAGCGGCAGTGCTTCTGATGGGTATAATAGCACCGAACCCGTAATTGACACCGTTAACCGCACAGTATCGTGGGAAATTACGTCTTTTCCGGCAAATACCCTTGGTAAGACCGTTACATTTCAACTACGCACCTATGATGATTACACGGGGTCGCTTCCCGTTACGTTTACCGTGAATGGACGAGTACTTGGTCCCGACACCCAGACAGCCGATTCGACCGTAACTTCCACGTACAAATATTCCTCATATATCACCCCTACTCCCACCCCAACGTGCGTCCCATCACTCTGTCCGACCCCTATCCCAAGCGCAACCCCTACCCCGACACCCGTACCAAGGGCAACGACGATCGACACAATTGATGTCAGAACAATAAGCTCTTCAGATCTCACAATAGTTGCGAATTCCAACAATAAAACAACCGCAAAAATCCTGTATGGTACATCAAAAAACAACTTAAATGAGTCACTGTCATCGCTCACTCTCGCAACAACACACTCACTCAAACTGGACGAGCTTGAAGCTCAAACACGGTATTATTTCAGGATCATTCTTACCGATGAATATAAAAGAGTTACAACATCAGACTTATATGTTGTTGATACAGCCGCCAAATCAACCCCTCCGCAAGTAAAAATTGACTCAATTATTATTACAAGTAGCGATGTTGTACTTACAGATCCTCTCAGGAATACATCAAGCGCTCCAAGAATTGTCATTCCTCAAAATACCTCATATGCATTTAAATTCGCCGTTACAAATTACGAGCAGATAAAGTCAATCTCAGCACTTCTTCGAGACAGCAACGTATTGGGGCTTTCAACTCCTGTTGCCTACGCTGCTACCCAAGGACTTGCAATTACGGAAATCTCCCCCGGACAATATATCGGGCGTCTCAGTACAAATCCTGTTGGGGGAAATTACGAGCTGGTGCTTAGAGTCAGTGACTATTCGGGCAATATTACAGAGCAATTGGCATCGACCATCCAAGTCGTTGACTCTTTGCGTGTAATAAATGCTCAAAATAAAACTGGCATTGAGAATGCAAAAATTACACTTTATTACTACAATGCGAGACTCAAAACCTACGAACTGTTATCAACTGCTGTTACTCCTATCAAAAATCCCACGCATACCGAACCCGATGGCACCTCACCTGTCATTCTTCCTGATGGAAAATACAGAGCTGAAGTGGAAGTGCTCGGATTTGCGTCAAAAACGGTAGAATTTCAAGTTTCACCTAACTCACAGACAAATTATCCCACGATTGAGCTTGAGCCGCTTCCTCCAAGCGCAGCAACCTACTTTCGATACACCATCTCAACTTTTTCCGATGTGCTCGCAATATTACAAAATTTTATCCACACACTCAGAACCTCCAACCGCTTTTTTGATCTGACTGCCTTTGTCGGGATTGTTATCATGAGCCTTCTTCTTGTTTTATCAGCCTCAAGACGCATGAGTGTACCCATAAAACACCTACCTCATTTCGTCGTGTATCACATATTGGCCCTTTTGAAAAAACCGTCCGATAATTTTTTGGTCCATGGAAAAGTGACGGTTGAAGGAGTTGACAATGTTATTTCGGGCGCACTTGTCTATATAAGTCATTTGAATGGAAAAATTTTGACTCACACGCGGACCAATATTGACGGAGAATTTTTCGCAAGGATCAAAACAGAAGACGCGCTGAAAATACTGGTGAGCAACAAGGAATACCGGACGGCAACCGTTATTGTAAAAAAAGGTTCTCTTAACGACCAGCATTATATTGGTCTTACTCCGAGGAAAAAACCTCAAAAAATGAGCCCTTCCTCGATATTCTGGTACGTTAGCTTTTTGACAGGTTCGCTTTTCGAAACAATTCTTATTCTCACACTTATTATCGAACTTCTTTTTCTTCTGGAATTTGGTTTTTGGAAAGTAGGTCCCTTTATACTAATTACGGTATTTAATATCCTCCTCTGGGGCTTTCATGTCAGGCATACAAAAAGCGCCTAATATTTTTCAGCAAAATCGTCTCCTAGAATTATGACTACGTCAGTAGAGCCAGATACCTTTTCTTTTTCAGGCAAAGCCCCTATTTTTACCGGCACTTTTGTAATATTTGAAACTATTTTTTGGAGATCATCACTCGTCACTTTTTTGGTTTTGGATACACTTGCTACGCGTGAATTTTTGTAATCTCCAATCGTATTTCCTAAAGATACAACTTCAACATTTTTCTTATCAAGCAAATCCGAAGCCTTCTTTGCAAGACCTTTTTCTTTCGTACCATTGAGAATTACGACTCGTGGTAATTCCTGCTTCTTGATAGGAGTTGGACTTATTTTGGCTTTCTTATTATTTGTAGCGCTATTTGAAGCTTGAGAAGGTTCGTCTTGGGGTTGTTGAGGTATATTTATTGATGAGTATCCGATGACTTTTTTATCTGTTGGCCGGTACAAAACGGCTTTTTGAGCCTTTGGAAATGCCAATACCATATCTCCATTGGAAGCTCCCACAAAAAAGGCTTGTCCAGAAAGTTTGCTGACATCCTGCACGGTCATAACTTGTGGTATTTCATCAGGAAGAGCAACAACATTTCCAATTTCTTTCAGAACTTTCTCATCAAATTGCCCCTTAAAAACATTTGCCGCCTCTTTCTCAGATGCATCCCTAAGACTACTTACCGCCCAAATAACGAATAGTCCAAAAACAAGAGTTACAACAATGCCCAGAATAAATGATGTTTTGGGAGAGAAAGAAAACCGTATGCCGCGACTTTGCATACCCACTATAATAAGCTACAATCGTAAAAGGATCAACCGATTAAAGAGTTGGCAAACAGTCAGAAAACTACTCAGCGGAAGGGATAAAGGATCGTCCGAGAATCACAAGAACGTCACCGTCTTTTGGAGCTGACTCATCGGATGGCAATTCGACTACTTTTGCTTTGAAAGTGTTTGCAATTTCCTCCACCTTCGAATCACTTGCCCCCGTAAGATTTATAACGATATTCTCCTCATAGTCTCTTTTTGTCGCGTTGTCCCGCTCAACTACTTCAATATTTGAATTGCCTAAGAGATTCTCCTCAGCCTTTTTGGTAAGACCGGTTGTGGTGGTTCCATTCCAAATCACCACTTTTATCATTTCTTCTTGAGCTTTGGTTGGTGTTATTGACGGAGATCCTTTTTCAGTAAGAGATCCTGCAACAGGAGTTGGCTCACCCAAATTGACCGTTGCTACATCAATGATCTTTTTTGTAGACGGCCTATAAAGGATAGCTTTTCTTGTACTTTGATAAATAAGCACCTTGTCGCCATTTTGAGCTCTATTGAAAAAGGGCTGCGCACGAAGTTTTTCGACATCACTGACTGACGCCACGGTCGGATCTTCAGGGGGAAGATCCATGAGTTGTCCAACTTCTTCAACTATTGCTTTTAGCTCTGAGTATTGGCTCTGAGAAGATCCCAAAACCTGCTGGGTTTTATTGTATTGGTAATAAAAATATCCCGAAGTGGTAATTCCACCGATTGCAAGAATCGCAAGAAAGAACACGCCAAATCTTCCGAAAGGAATTTTTTTAAAGATTCTACTAAGTCTTTTATCATTTTTAACTTGAGTAACGACTTCAACTACATCACTTGCTACCTCTTCGGCTTTTTGCTCCAAAACCTCTGCAACATCATCAGCTTTTCCTTGTATATCCTTCTTTATAT
>CAZPUU010000067.1:0-4586 GCA_964589835.1 uncultured Gammaproteobacteria bacterium | reverse complement strand
CTGGCAATTAAAAATATTCTATAGAAATTATTGCTTTCAAATTTTTTGATTTCACTTTCTCTTTCAACGATCAATCTAAGAGCGACGGATTGCACTCTTCCAGCAGAAAGATGTCTTTTTACTTTTTTCCAGAGTATTGGAGAAAGTTTGTATCCCACAATACGATCCAAGACTCTTCGGGCAGTTTGGGCATTTACTAAATCTTGATCTATTTTTCTTTTGTGACTCATTGCTTCATCAATTGCGCCTTTCGTAATTTCATGAAAAACAATTCTTTCAAAATCTGCTTTTTTATTTACTTCTTTTAAAATCTCATGCAAATGAAATGAAATTGCTTCTCCTTCCCGGTCGGGGTCGGTTGCAAGAATAATAAGTTTTGCTCCTTTGACAGTATCTTTTAGTTGTTTCACTGTTTTTTGCTTATCCTTTGGGATGATGTATTGAGGCTCAAAATTATTTTCAATGTCGACTCCTAATTTGCTTTTTGGAAGGTCACGGATGTGTCCCATTGAAGCGACCACTGCATATTTTCCCGCAAGAAAGCGGGTCAATGTTTTTGCCTTTGTAGGTGACTCAACAAGTATTACGTCTTTCATATTTTTCACAACAGAAATCAGTATATCACACAGATTCTGCTCATTTGTCCAGAGGGAGGATTATATAGTAATCCATGAAGTCTTGTAAACTACTTATTATCAAGCAAAATAAAGTTCGGGATTGGCAATAATATCGCTCCATTTTTTAGCTTTGATATTAAGAAGCGCGTATGCTCCTATCATTGCAGCATTATCGGTAGCGTATTCTTTCTCAGGGAACAATACCGGAATATCACTCTGTGATGACAAAATTTTTCTAAATGTTTCGTTGGCGCTTACTCCGCCTCCAACGAGAATCATTTTTATATCGTGTTCGTCTCTTGCTTTAAGCACCTTTTTCACCAGAACATCAATTATTGCTTTTTGTGTTGCATAGCAAATTTGATTTTTTAGGTTTGTGTCAATTTGTCCTTTTTCACCAACGAAACGAGAAACTTCGGCCTTGAGTCCCGAGAATGAGAAGTCAAAATCGTTACTTCCAATAAGGGGACTTTTAAATTTAACCGTTGGGTTGCTTACTAATCTTGCTCGTTGTTCAATTTCCGGTCCTGCCGGATATGAAAGATTGAGTAGTCTTCCAACTTTGTCGAATGCCTCTCCCGCAGCATCATCTCTCGTGCCTCCGAGCCACGTGTATTTATCGTGATCCACAAATAGCAGCAGGTCAGTATGTCCTCCCGATACAATGAGACCTAAGAAAGGGAATTTAATTTCTTTCTCTTTTCTCCCGATATAATTTGCGTAAATATGGGCGAGCAGGTGATTAACCGGAATAATTGGTTTGTTAAATGTATATGCCAGTGTCTTTGCTGTCTCTACACCAATAAGGAGGCTACCTATGAGTCCGGGTCCATACGTAACTGCAATAGCTTCTATGTCTTGTACTATTATTTGGTTTGCTAATCTAATTTTTTCTTCCGAAACTTTCTTTGAAATATCTGTTGAAGTTTTTGTAATTCCCGTTCTGGAATCAATAAGTGCACTAACTATTACAGGAAGAATATATTTCACTTGCATTCTTGCAGCATTCTCTGGAATTATTCCTCCCGTTGCTGCATGAATGACCATTGATGTCGCGGTTGTATTTGAAAGAGCACTAATGCTGTGCTCTGATTTTTCAATTACCGAAGCGCTTGTTTCGTCGCAAGAAGATTCTATAGATAAGATTTTCATAACTTTTAATTATTCTAAATCCTGATATGAAGATTTATAGTTTGGATAGTTGGTAATTGAGCTAAGGGAATATTATTTTATTCCTTTTAAGGTAATTGTGTCTCCGCTTGCAAATTTGTACTTATCCGATTGTCCTCCATTTATTTCAAGGACATAATTGGCATCTGTGGGAGGTGTATATATAGGAAGACTGCCATTATTTCCTTTTTGTGGCGCTGCATTTTTTACAATATGAACTATTTTTCCGTCGTTAATGTAAATAATGTCTAGAGGAATTTGTGTATCTTTCATCCAAAAACTATACTTGCCTTTTTTTTCAAAGATAAAAAGCATGGCTGAGTTTTCATCTAGAGATTTTCTGTTTGAAAGACCAACTTGCCGGCTCTTGTCATCTTTTGCGATCATTAAATTGTATTTATGTCCCCTGATTTCCGCTGTCGAACTGGCAATATTTGGTAAAAAATTGAAGCCGTTGAATTTTGCGACCGCAAGAGCAACGACAATAAGAACGAGTGCTCCGTATGCAATAAGTATTTTTTTCATAAGTTGCTTTTTCCCTTTAAGGTTCTGGTAGTTGAGTAGCGATTGTCTCTTTTCATTACCTCCACAACTTTACCCTGTACAAGACGTGCCTGATCTTTCTTTATGTCCAAAAGAGGGTCATTGCTTGTCACTGCAATTATATCAGGACGAAGTGATTTTACAAGGTTATAGTAATATTCCGATGAAGTAGGCATTTCAAGTAAAATAATTATGTCTACGATTCCTAATTTGGATAAATTTTCTGCTCGAGTAATTTGACTATTCAATGGTCTATTGTTACCTTTTGTTTTTTTTATATTTTCGTCGCTTTCCAAAAGAATAATAAGAATATTTCCTTTCTTTTTGGCATTTTTGAGAAATGTGCTGTGGGCGGGGTGGAGTACATCAAAACACCCCCCTGCAAGAACTTTTTCCCCAGCAGGAATCATATCAAGTTGATGAGTGGTCAATATCTTAGTCATGAATTTTCAATAATAAATTCAAGCAAATCCGGAAAACTTATTCCCGCAGCTTTTGCTTCCTGAGGGAGTAGGGATGTTGCCGTCATCCCGGGTAGTGTGTTGGTTTCCAGGAAATATATTTCCCCGTTCTTCACAAGAAAGTCTGAGCGGGAATATGTATTAAGTCCTAAAATCTTGTGCAGTTCAATAGTAGCAGACGAAACCTTGCTTGAGAGTTTTTGAGAAATCGATACCGGAGGGGTAATTTCTAGAGAGCCACCTACTTCGTATTTCGAACTGTAGTCAAATAACTCCGCTTTTTTCGGACGGATTTCGATTGGAGGAAGAGCGATAAATTCGCCGGTTATTTTCTCAAGAGTTCCACAACTCAATTCTATTGAGTCTGCGATGTATTCTTGAAGAAGTATCTCGGACACATGCAAATTTTTACTGAGAGAATTAATCGCAACTGAAAGTTCTTTATTGTTGTTTGCCACAAATACGCCAACGCTTGATCCCAATGCGTTAGGCTTTACAATAATCGGAAATGAAATTTTTGTCGCATCAAAAGTGTTGGTTGATGTGAGTAAAAAAGTCCGGGGAAATTTCAGTCCATCTATTTGCTGCGCGATTAGGGAGGTACGGTATTTATCCATCGCAAGAGCACTTCCGTGTACTTTTGAACCGGAATAGGGGATAGTAAGAATATCAAGAAGCGCTTGCAATTTGCCGTCTTCGGCAAACTCACCATGGATTCCTGCAAGCAAAGCAAAGTAGTTTTCTTTTTTCAATACTTTCAATATTTCGAGGAACTGTGTTGAGGGATCAAGTTTTTCATCCAGTTGATCTGCCGAAATAAGTAGCTTTGCATGTAAATTCTTCGAAATGTAACAAATAACAATTTCAAATTTATCATGATCCAGAAAACTGAATATCGTTCTGGCGCTATTTAAGGAAACTTCGTGCTCTGAGGAAGGACCCCCGCAAAGAATTGCAATTTTTTTACGCATAAGAATTTATGATTAACCTGTTCCTACGAGGAATACTGCTTTCCAGGGGGCATACCGGGAAATAAACTTTTCGTCGATTAGAACTTTTCCTTTACTATCTTTTACTGTTCTGAAGAAGACGGATGTTGCACCTGATGCAGACCAGTCAACTTGCTTGGTAGTACCTTTGGGAAGCGAGGGGTCGTCCTGATACAAAGGGGCAGGTGGTGGGCTATAGCCGGTGATGGTTGGTTTCGTTATAGATACTTCACGTCCGTCTTTCTTACCATAAAGAGTGTATGTGAGTCGAAGCTCTACCGGATCAACTTCCGACTGGATCAGAATGTAATTGCCGGTGTCATTTACAAATTTCAAATCAACAGAGGGATAAAATACTGTTGCATCAAGACCTGCCGGAGAGTCCTCTTCGTAATAACTCACTCTATATGCATGCGCATGTCTTTCGGTTATTGGAAGGCCGGCATTTAATATCGCTCTAAAAAGAGTGGTTGATACTTGGCAAACTCCACCACCATCTCCAAGTACTGTTCTTCCATTTTGAATAATATAAGCCGAGGCATATCCAGTTGCTTTTGATACATCTCCGAGGTATTTTACGAAGGAGAATTCTTCCCCTGGTTTTACAAGGATTCCATTTATTTTTGAAGATGCAATTTTTACGTTGTGTATTCTATTCGGAATCGAGTGTTGAAAAAGAGAAGTTCCTGCTCCAATTTCCTCAACAATTCCAAATGTATTTGCTTTTTCTGTTGTTATCTCTGGTTTGAGTGTAATTGCAGGAATTTTAAAAGTGAAATTTTGTGTTTTTTCATCTTTAACTGCAT
>CAZPUU010000066.1:0-4661 GCA_964589835.1 uncultured Gammaproteobacteria bacterium | reverse complement strand
GTAGTTGGAAAATAGAGCTAACTTTTTGAGCAGCCGTTCCGAAAGCCATTTGCTCAATCCGTTGCATAAGCCCTCTGAGTCTTGCCGTAAGGTTCTGGGTGATCATAAATTGAACGTCCGGATTTTCTTCAAGAAACAGGAGAAGTCCCTCTCTGCTTTTTTCGTGCACAACAGAGTCGGTCATAGCTCGAAATGTATGTTCATTCAGGTGTTGATTATAAATCCAGTTGTAGGAAAATATATCGTTCGGGCGGAAAATAAAAAGAGTAAATTCACGACCATCCGAGGAAACCGTAGAGTCTTTGATATACCCCTTTTTTACAAAAAACGCCCCCACTCTGGCGTCTCCTATTCGAAGTACTATTTCCCCCTTTTTATAAAATGAGGGTCTGGAAGTTGCAAAAAACTTTTTAAGTTTTTCGCTTGGGGTAAGGATCATGCTGCCTAACTCAGTATACCAAGTACAAATTATGTTAGCAACCTCACAGAAAAAGTGTGAGTAAGATTACGGAAAATGCGGGAATGGAATGGTATGGTAGTGTGGATATGAAAGAACACCCTTTTTTTCTACAAGACAGGCTTAGTCACGAGCAAATTGATAAATTCCTGATTTTTGAGGGGGAGGAATTGATTTTTGCTTGTCGTGAGCATTGGTTGCCACTTGTAGCGCGCTTGGCAAAACAGATATTCTTAGCGTTGGTTCTGGCAACGACTATTTCTTCAGTAATCTTTTTAGTGCTTGGTAGTCCAACTCTTTCTATAGCTGCGCTTGTCCTTACGGTCTTAGTGATCGGAATAATGGCGCTGCAGGACTTGATCCATTGGAGCTTTCATCTTTATATTGCGACAAACAAGCAAATCATAGAGGTTCATTACAGCCCCCTTTTTTCACAAGCGGTCAATTCTGTTCTCCTTGATCAGATTCGCTGCACAGAAATTGATGTTGATATGTTCGGGATAATCCCTGAACTTATAGGAATTGGTAATGTAGCGCTCACATTTGACAGACCAACGCATAAAGAAGAATTCGTTATTCGGGGAATCCGTTCTCCAAGAAAAATCGCAAGCCTGCTGTCAGCTCAAATTCATCAGGGAACAACAGGAACAGTAGCAAGAGCGGTAAGAGGAGAATTAGCAAAACCATTGTGGATCAAAGAGTTGAAAAAAAATAAATACCGTTTTATTGGAGAGACGAATTATGGATATTCTACCTGATGATGTGCTAAAAATGGTTATTGTGTCTTTCAAGATACTTCTTGTTTTTGTGGCATCTCTTGTTACTTTGGTGAGTTATTTCCAAGCAAAAGAAGCAAGAAAAATGGAGCATAAATTACAGATCGCAATCCCCGGTAGCATATCAATTGCGATGAGTATGCATTTTGCCGTTTCTCTTGTTTTTCTGGCAGCCTCAGTGCTCTTGTTTTTGCTTTAGTGTAATCTTGAACTTTCCTCCCGTTCCCCCTACAATTCAATAAGTGAAAAAGTATTTCCGCACAATTACCGCTCTATTACCGAAGAGTCTCAAAAAACATGTATTGAAAAAAAGGGTCATTTTGCATGTCAGAGATTTTTTGTTTGTTTTTTTGGCACTTTTAATAGGAGTCTTACTTCAAATCTTGGTAATTCTAAATAATAAATACGTTGTTGCCAGACGCGAATTTGAAGGAAAAAGAGCAGAGTATTCATATTGGGAAACTGTTGTATTACAATATCCCCAAATCCCCGATATCCTCTATAATGCTGCAGTAAGCGCTCTTGCATTTAATAGGCAGGAAGAGGCACTTGATTATCTAAATAGGGCATTAAGAATCGATCCTCTTTTTCAAAGAGCGGAGAAACTAAGGAAATTTATATTGGAAAAATAGAGAAAGGATTATTCCTCTTCGGTTGTTTTTTCTGAGGGAGCGGTTTCTGCTTCTTTTTCATCGGTTGTGTCTGTTTTAACTTCAGCTGACTCGGACGCCGCTTCAGCTTCCGCTGCTTCTTCCTCGGCTAACTCTTCAGCTTCCTCTGAGACGAGTTCTGCAATACGGAAAACAAGCTCATGCGGTTCTGCATGAAGTTCAACTCCTGCAGGTGTGGCAAGATCGGCAACAGTAATACTTTCATCGATTTGAGCGAGATTCTCAATATTCACTTCAATATGTTCCGGAAGATCGGCGGGAAGTGCCTCGACCTCAATTTCAGAAAGAGGTTGCAGGAGAACTCCTAGCTTATCAGTAACCGCTTTTGCCTCACCAACAGCAACGATTGGAATAGTTGCCCGTACTTTTTCTTTGAGATTTACCTTAAAAAAGTCAGCGTGGATAGGAGTGTGTGACATTGGGTGAATTTGAACATTCTGGATAAGAATAGGGTACTTTTCCTCCCCTACGGTAAGATCAACGAGTCCGGTTTCGTGGACCTTTTTGTAAAGAGCCACAAATTCTTTTAACGGCATCTGGATTGATAATGATTCCAGTCCTTTTCCAAAGACATTGCCCGGGAGAATTCCCTCACGTCTTAAGTGTTTTACCTGTTTGCCGGTAACATTTCTTTTTTCAGCAAGAAGCGATTCGCGTTTCATAATCATGTATTCTACTAAAATAGAGGTAAAAACACAAGGCTGCGGTTGCATTTGAAGCTGGTCGACAGTATAATAGACTATTACTACCGCGGGGTAGTGTACGGCTGCACGCGAGGCTCATAATCTTGCAGATAAGGTTCAACTCCTTACCCCGCAACACAATTTTCCGGCAGAAATAACCTCAAAAAAACAATTTCCACCATTTCAGCCAGTTCGGTGAATAATCCTCAGAGATGCTTTTGATGTTTTTTTGTGTGGGTGGAGGAGCAAGAACAATATGCTCACCGGGTTTTACCATTCCCAGCTTTTCTCTCGCTTCCGACTCGATAAATTGCTGTGTTGATACGTAATAAAGTTTTTGCTCTAAGAATCTCTTTTTTTCTTTTTCAGCTATTTCCTGTTGTTTTAGATCGGTAACTATCAGGCTATTTTGCTGCAAAGAGATGATTGAACCCACAATATTCTTAATAACCAAAAGAAGAACTATTATGATAATAATCAGGATTACTGTTTTTGTGTTGACAAAGCGCATAATTATTGATATTATAGGCTCAAATTAAATTGTGGATAGGAAATACTTATCCAAGATGAATTTCTATAACCAAGCTTATGCTTGGTTAAATATTATTTATGGCTACAGAATTACGTCTTCGAGACGCACACGGAAAGTTTCAGGACTTTCTAAAATCAAAGAACAGAGCCGCTGCCACCATATTAGCATACGGTAAGGATGTTGAGCAATTAATTGAGTTTCTTGAGGCTCTTGAGAAAAACAATATCCACGAGGTAGCAGGAACAGATATCCAGGCATTTCTTACAAAGCTTAAAGACGAGGGATACACTCCAAAATCTCTTTCAAGAAAGCTCAATTCAACCCGTACGTTCTATCGTTATTTGAAGATAAATGAATTCATCACAGATGATCCGTCGCTATTAGTAGAGCACCCTAAATATGAGCTCAATCCACCTAGAATTTTGTCTCCCCTTGAATACCGAGCACTACGAGATGCAGCTTCAGTTGACTCCAGAATTTATGCGATCATTGAGGTTCTTCTCCAGACAGGTATCAGAATCGGTGAGCTTGCTAATTTGAGGGTTGAGGATGTCGTTGATAACTCACTGCATATCCGTCCTTACGAAGGGCATGAAGCCCGTGAAGTGCCGTTGAATAGGCGCGCAAAAGAGGCTCTTAGACGCTATATGGAAGGGCGCGCAAACACTCAAGATACACACGTGTTTGTTACTAAAACAGGCAGACCATTTTTGGTAAGAAATATAAGAGACGCAGTAGAGCGGTACTTCAGAAAAGCCGGAATTGAAAATGTAAAAATCAATGATTTGAGACACACATTTGTTGCTCACCACTTAAAGCAGGGGGTTTCCCTTGTTTTTCTCTCAAAAGTTTTGGGACACAAGAGACTTTCTTCAACCGAGAGATATCTGCAGTACGTAAAGGACCACAAAAACGGCGAAAGCACATCTCTTCAGGAATTATAATTTCACCTAGTTGCGCTCAATTCTAAATCCGTTCTAACGTTGCGTCATGGTTGATTTTTCACTTCATTTTGTGCCATAGTGATAATATGGAGCACCACGAGAAGCCTCACGGTTATGAAGATGTAAGAACTCTAGTCTCCTGGTCGGCGCCGGGACGGCCATACCGGAAAAAAGGGAAGGAATTTTATCTCAATGGACTTTTGATCGTCTTTTTAATTGAGGTTATTTTGTTTGTTTTTTCCGAATATTTGCTTATGTTTGTAGTTGGTACCCTGTATTTTTTTGCTATCGCAATCACCGCCGTTCCGCCTCAAAATTTCCATTACCGTATTAGCACTCAGGGTATCAAGATCGAAGACCACTTTTATATCTGGGACGAATTGTACGATTTTTACTTCAAAAAAATCGATGGAGCGCATGTTCTGGTCGTCCGGTCCAGAAGTATTATCCCGGGAGAGCTCAAAATTTCACTTGGAGAGGTGCCTGCCGATCATATCCGCAGATTGTTGATAAATTACATTCCCTACAGAGAAGTAGTGCGCTCTACATTCATGGAGCGCGGAGGAGAGTGGCTTTCAAAGAATTTCCCTCTAGAGCG
>CAZPUU010000065.1:0-4676 GCA_964589835.1 uncultured Gammaproteobacteria bacterium | reverse complement strand
GCTTGAAGGATCGGATAACTGGAACTTGAATAACTGTCCGGTAATAAGTAACTTCTCCCAGTTCTCATGGCCGTATGACAACGGGACTAACCAGAGTAAGGCATGTTATGCCGTACCTACCGCAAACGTCCCCGGAGTGCCTGCAAGCTACGACGAGCCTTATGTATTTGTCGGAAAGGTTATGATGTTTGTCGAATCAGGCTTCCAGACTCCAAAAGAATTGGTTAATAATAACGCTAGCCTTGACGTCGATTTGGGCGCAAATGTATTGGGTGCAGGAAGCGAATCTGCATCACTATACTTGCTGCATGACGGAAATGGCACAATTTATGAAAATGAAGGAGCCTTCTCAAGCCTCTTGGCTGCAAATGGAACATTCGGAGCGCTGACCGCTTCAGAAATCAATGTTGGGACATTGTCGGCCAACCTTATCGATCTTGGTAGCATGAGTTTGTCAGCAACGACCAGCGGGATTTTGTCATTTATGAATGAAGCAAATGAACAGATCTTCTCTCTTGACCAAAATGGGAATGCTACTATGGCCGGAACGCTTACAACGGTTGGTGGTAACTACGACGTAGCTGAAGACTTTATGACAAGGGATCTGACTCTTGAGGCCGGAGAAATCGCGGTTATTGATCCTACAAATGCAGGGTTTGTACAGCGCTCTGAGAATGCATACGACAAGAATGTTGTTGGTATATATTCAACAAGTCCCGGCTTTAGGCTTTCACAACTCAAAGAGACGACTGGCACTAAAGCCGTTCCAATTGCCCTTGCGGGACGCGTTCCTGTCAGAGTATCGTCGCTATCGGATCCGATTGAACCCGGAGACTATGTTACAAGTTCAAGCATTCCCGGAGCTGCTATGAAGGCTACAAAAGCCGGTCAAATGGTAGGTAAAGCATTGGAAGAATGGACTCCTTCATCCGGCAAAGATACAGTTCTGGTGTTTGTTACCATCGGATACGCTGATCCGAATAACGCATTGGGTTCGCTTGAATTCGATACAGATGGAAATGTAAAAGTTAATTACGTGTCCTCGTCGTCTGTTTATATACCTCAAGGACTCAGAATAAACGGCCAAGAAACAGACGGAACACTAACAGGTGCTCTCACAACAGTAAACGAAAGTCTTGCTCTTCAAAGCGCAAATATAAGCGTCCTGCAAGGAAATGTGTTGGGTCTTGCATCAAAGGCTGCAGAATTGGATACAAGAGTGGCAACTCTTGAGGATGCACAAGCTTCCGCTTCAGCCAGAATTGCCCAGACGCAACAGGAGACAGCAAGCATCAGCTCGCAGGTAGGCGGACTTATCGAAACGGTAAGTGGGCTTATCGCAAGAACGGTCAGCCCGAGCGCATCGCAACTTGGTTTGACTTCTACCGACACTCTCCTTTCAACGGAATCGGCTGCGCCTCAGGTAAGCTCAAGTTCGACCGCAACACTGAGCAGTGACTTCTCTGCTTACACCGCAACGGTGACTGACACATTCCGTTCATTTGGCCTTTCATATCTTGGTAACACCTTGATTTCAGGAGACGTGACAGTAGCTGGTGAGACATACCTTGGAAATACCAATATCGCCGGAGATGCGACCATCGGGGAGGTAGCTATCAGCACAAATGCAATTAACGTAAATGGTGTGACTGATGAAAACGGAACGGTTGTTACCGGAGGCACTCTCTTCCTCCAAAACTCTCCATTTGCCACAGGTGTTGATATCCTCAATGGAAAAGTCACGATCGGAAAAGATGGAACGATAACGACCAAAGGAAATATAAAAGTTGAAGGGGATATTCAACTCGACGGTGCAATTACAATAATCGCCACAGCAGGGGCAACTATCAAGATGCACGACGCATTATATGTTGCTGAAGACGGAACGGTTATGGTTGCAGATACATCTCTGAACAATGCTTCGTCAGTTATTGGAATTGCTGCAAGCAATGCCAAGATTGGTGGCAAAGTTACCGTTATAATAGGCGGTAAAGCAAAAGGATTTAAGAGTCTTGAGACGGGGAAAAAGTATTATCTCGATTACGAAGGAGGTATTACTCCTGTTGTGCCGTTGAGCTTTGAAAGAAAAATACCGGTTGGTGTTGCCCTTTCGCCAACAGAATTGTTGATCCAGCTTTCAACGGACACATTGAATGATTAGTTGCAAGAACTTTTTAAATTGACTGAAGGAAATTGTAGTTTATTTTCCCTTGCCCTTTCGATATTTATCAGCGAATCTTCTGACTGCATTTTTAATTTGCAAAAGATCACTTTCTGTTTTATCTGTTACGGGAATAATCCAAAAGTGAACATGTGGCTCTGAAAATCCTAGTGACATGACAATTACTCTCTTTGCCTTTCCCTCTTCCTTGCACATTATTGAAGCCTTTTTTAATAAACCCCCTAATTCCATTGCTTCATAGCCTTTAAGTTCTGAAAGATGCTCTACATGTCTTTTAGTTTTTAAAAAAAACAAGCCTTTTACATTAATGTCTTCGGATAGACTTAGTCTCCAATATTTCGAATCAAGCACTACATAGCTAGCATTATTATTAAATTCACAAATCAAGCAATTGTTCATGTTTATGCAGTAAGTCCCAAATCATGTGGGTATCCTACGTGCAGCCAATCAGATGTTATAGTATTAGCCGATATGGAAATGTCATCATTTTGCAAAGCTTCCTTAAACGATTTTATTGTAGCAGATCCTGGTGCTTTATACTTTTCTAAGTATCTAAAGAATCTTTGGTCGCTGGCATAAATTGTCATATCCCTTTTTAAACTACTTCCTGATGGCCAATAAGTGTTTGCTGGCCATATTATATCGACTACGTTGCCACAGTTTTCCCTTACTAGGGCATGTGTATCTACCTTCTCTACTCTTGGTGATATGCTCATAATTAAATCAGCTTTCTCAGAAAAGTAGGCAGTTAATGCCGACTCATATACTTGTGGGTCTGCGATAACATCAGCAGGCAGCCCAACAAACGGAGAATGAACTTGATCTTTCATTGAATAATACGCTCCCCAAGAATCTACTCCTTCTTGGTGAGGTATGTAGTTAATAGTAATTTTTGGGGAATAGTATTTGTCAAGAAAACTTTTTACTTCCTGCGCTCTATAGTTAACTGCAACTTTTAAGTCGACAGATCCAAATGCTTGAAGAATAGATTCGACCACGTAACCTAAAATCGGCTTTCCATCTAAGGGTAAAAGGCATTTTTGAATCTCATTTGTCAATTCGCCCATTCTTATGCCTTTGCCTCCCGCCAGTAAAATAGCTTCAACCTCATGCATAATTTAATGTATATACTATTTACTACAAGATGTTAATGTCATTTTTGTCAGAAAAACTGACAGAAATGGTATAATCCTTCTTAGGATGACCTCAAATAATTTTAGCCAAATTTTTAAAAACTACAGATTGAGGTCGGGTATCGAGAATCTAAGTGACTTCGGAAGAAAGTTATCTGAAGAAGGTTTTATATTCGAAGATAGCATATTTTCTAAATGGCAAAATGGATCGAGAATACCGAAAGGACGCAATCTATTACTCGCAATAATAAGAATATTTCTAAAAAATAGTGGGATAATATCCGTGAGAGAAGCAAATAGACTTTTGGAAAGTCTCAATCAAGGATATTTAACCGATGCAGAAATTATTTCTCTAAAATTATTTAATAAAACAAAATTTCCAAATATTACACCTGAACGACTTTTGAGGTTTGCTTTCAAGATTGGTATCTCGAAGAAAATATTAAGGAGTGGATGGGTGAGGGAAGGTGTTGAGGATCCAGAAAGTGTAGCAGAGCACTCGTTTAGGCTAAGTGTACTTTCTATGATCATGGCAGATTTTATCGGACTGGACAAGGAAAAACTAATTAAAATGTCTTTGCTTCACGATTTGGGAGAAGTAGTAACTGGTGATATTGTTTGGTCAAGGGGTCATGTTATTGATATTAAAAAAAGGCAAGACAAAGAAAAGGAGGAGGCAAAAGGTATTTCTGAGATATTTGGACTGATCGATGGAAGTAATGAGTATGCCGAACTATATGAAGAAATGATTGAGAGAAGAACCGAAGAGGCTAAAATTTTCTGGCAATTAGATAAACTTGAGATGGCAATTCAAGCACAAGAATACGAAAACAGTGACAATAAGGATCTAGGGGAATTTTTTGTAAACGCTGATTTGCAAATAAGCTTTCCTTATTTGAAGAAAGTGATGGGGACACTGAATAAAAAAAGAAGGCGCACCATTTCCAATTTAAAAAAACAGGTATAAATTTTCACCTAAATTACTTCACTTAACTTCATAATTTAATGTATTCTCACTAATTCTTTTATAACAGTCTATTGATTTGCTGAAGGTGTTGGGGTTGTATTAAGATTTGGAAGATTTGCGCTTGGGTTCCTTCTTACCGCTGCAGGTGTTGAGGGAGTTGGAGGATTTCCGAGATCCTCGACTGATCCTTCGGGAAGATTTGCTTTCGACGAACCATCTTGAATAGACCCGGCATTTTCACCTGTCCCTCCTGCTATTTTGTTCTCGATTTCTTTTACTAAGGCTGTTGCCGTTTTGTATCCTTGTGACTCTGGAGTCTTTGCAAGGAGTGCTACTGCCCTGTCGGCTACCAACTTTGCATTCTGAAGATCTCCTTTGTCTCTCAGCGCTACTG
>CAZPUU010000064.1:2497-4750 GCA_964589835.1 uncultured Gammaproteobacteria bacterium | reverse complement strand
CTTCTATGGGTAAGTAGGGAGCTATTTGCTTTATTTTTGATACTTTTTCAAGAAACTCCGGTTGAAATTCCTGGCCCGACCGACCTGCTGTAATTGTCATGACAAGAAGTGTGTCGAGGTCGTTAAGGTTCATATTTTCCAGAGTAGAAAGGTCGGTCGGACCATCAATCGCAAGCCCCACAGCTCCCAATAGTTGCCCTTGTGCAACAAATTCTACCGGATCGGGCATTTTTTCGATGTGACCAATGAACCGCTCAAAACCGCACTCTGCCCACGGCTTGAGGTACTGAATCGGGTTGTCAACCATCATGTGAAGTTCGAGAAGAAAATCTTCACTATATTTCTTGAACGGCTCAGGATTTAGAAAGGTAGTATTGTCGGCAAACTTACCATCGATAATATCAATATGAACACTTTTGGCAAAAGGCTTGAGTGATTCCAACTTCTTTTCAATTTCACTCCACTCCTGTTCCAAAATTCCGGGGATTATTTCATTCATTTTCAATTTGTGCAATTTTTTCAACTCTTCTGTGGTGCCTTTCTTCATCGGAAAATTGAGTATTTATAAAAAGCCGAATGAAGGCAATTGCCTGTTCGTTTGTGGCAAATTGAGATCCGATCGAAATAACATTTGCGTTATTGTGTTCTCTCGAAAGCCGTACGTTTTCTTCGTTAAATGCAATAACTGCTCGCACCCCTTTAATTTTATTCGCAACGATTGCTTCTCCCGTTCCCGATTTTCCAAAAACTACACCAAATGATCCCGGATTTTGTGCTACCCTTTGGGCAGCTATTTTTATGATATCCGGATAGTCATCGTGCGGATCAAATGAGAGAGCTCCACAGTCTTCAACATCATACCCTCCTTCGGATAGTCTTTTTTTAATATATTCTTTTAGTTCAAATGCGGCGTGGTCGGTTGCAAGATATATCTTCATACTTATATTTGTTGAGCAGAAAGAGTTATTGCTCTGCCTCTTTCGGTCATTTCAGAAATTGTGAGTTGTCCCGTGTGGGCTCCGATCTTACCCATAACCCCTACTGCATTGAGCACTCCCCACTTCATACATTCAGAAATTTCCTGACCCTTTGCATACGCTGCCATAAATGCTCCGGCGTATGCATCTCCTGCCCCTGTTTTCTCATGTCCTTCGGGTTGAGTAGTATCAATTCTAAGAACCGTATTGTTGCCGTCAACAGCATACGCGCCGTTTTTCCCGTCGGTTACAGAAATGACGTCAAATCCGTTATTCTTAAGTGTTAGAAGGAGTTCTTTTGTGTCTTCAATAGTACTTCCGGTTAAGGTTTGATTGATGAGCTTTGCTTCTTCCATATTGCAGAAAAGCATTTTTGATTGATGCATGGTTTTGATAAAAACTTCATTCATGTTTTTCATTTGTTGAGAACCTGGAGAAAATGCGACGGGAATATTTTGTTGCAGAGCATACGAAAGGACTTTTTCGTATGCATTTTCCCATCGGACACCGATAGATGTGAGAAAGATGTAGTCAGGTTTATGGGGAATTTTTTCATGGTCAAATCCATGAGTGCATTCCGGATGGTGAGAAAAAATTGTTCGATCTTCAATGAAATCAAATATAAGAGAAAGAGGTCCGTTTTTAGCATCGGTCGTTTCAATATATGCATTTAGTCCCTCCCGCTCGAGTTGGTGAGAAACAAATTCTGAAAGAGCGTCGCGCCCAAGATATGTGTATAAGGCATTTTGTACTCCGAGCTTATTGAGAGAGGAGGCGACATTCGTTGCATTTCCTCCGATAGAAAAAGCTTTCACATCCACAGGAATTTTGTCACCAAGAGAAAAAGATGCCCGTCCATTGTCAAGAGAAATATGAGTATTATTTTCAAGAGAAACGATAGCATCAAACAATGCCGATCCGACCACAAGGACATTCATAACAACATTGTATACTCTTTTCTGATGTAAATACAGAAGTTTTAATTTGATTTTGGCAAGATTTTGGAAAGATAGAAAATGAGAATTTGCCAGTTGCCAATATACAAATTGATTACTATAATACTATTATTACATCGACAGGATATCTGCCCTCTGTTGTCATTATTAAACAATACGGGGGCTTTTATGGCTTTTTTTAAGTTTTTATTTTACGCACTTCTTTATCTTCTCATTCGTCTTGGTGATTTTGTCTATTCCCTCTGCAACAAACTCGTACGGTTGAGTGTCTATCCCTTCTTGAAAACATTCCTTTTTTTCCAAAAGCAGGGTGCAAAATT
>CAZPUU010000064.1:0-2397 GCA_964589835.1 uncultured Gammaproteobacteria bacterium | reverse complement strand
TTCTTTTTTCTTCCGGCGACGTTTCTTATTTTTATAGCGGATCTGCCAAAATTGTCTAATTTGTCGGTAAATTACATCTCAAAAACAACAAAAATTTTGGACAGGAACGGAACATTGCTATTTGAAATATACGCCAATCAAAACCGTACAATTGTTCCTCTTACCCAAGTGCCTCTTCGCCTTAAGCAGGCAACGATTGCAATTGAAGATAAAGATTTTTACCGGCATAACGGATTTGATTTGAGAGGAATGGCGCGGGCACTTTACGTAGACGTTACAAAAGAGGATTTGCAAGGTGGTTCAACGATAACCCAACAATTGGTAAAGTCTGCCCTTCTGACCCCCGAAACGACAATAACAAGGAAAGCTCGCGAATTGGTTTTGGCATTTTGGGCAGAAAAAAAGTACACGAAAGATGAAATTTTGGAATTGTATTTTAACTACGTTCCTTATGGAGGGACGGCGTGGGGTATTGAGGCTGCAAGTCAGGTATATTTTGGAAAGCACGTATCAGATCTGTCCTTGTCCGAAAGCGCATTTTTGGCTGGACTTCCTCAGGCACCGAGTCAATACTCGCCATTTATCGGTGATGGGAGTAAGGGGAAAAGGAGGCAAAAAGATGTTCTTGCCGCAATGGTTTCGGAAGGATATATCAATCAAGCGCAGGCAAAAAAGGCATATGATGAAAAGCTCGTTTTTAAATCTCCTCAAGTGCCGATACAGGCACCACATTTTGTGATGTATGTAAAAGATATTTTAATACAAAAGTACGGGCTACTCGCTGTTGAGCGTGGAGGACTTAAAGTAGTAACAACACTGGATTTGCCGGCCCAAAAAGAGGCGGAGACGATTGTGGCGGATGAGGTCGAACGAGACGGGTACTTGGGTGTAGGAAATGGAGCAAGTCTGGTTACCAATCCACAGAATGGGGATATTTTGGCTATGGTGGGAAGCCGTGACTACTTCGATCCAGAGCACGACGGCAATGTGAATATTGCCACTGCTCTTAGACAACCCGGATCGACCATAAAACTTGTTACATATGCTCTTGCCCTTTCTCAGGGACTTACCGAGGCAACCATTATTGATGACCAGCCATACACGATAAAATATCCCGGTGCACCTTCATATACACCCGTAAATTACGACGGAAGATATCATGGGAAAGTGCCGATACGGATTGCACTTGCCAACTCTTTCAATATCCCTGCCGTAAAACTTGCACAGCGTTTTGGAGTTGAAAAATTGGTTGAATTTGGAAAAGAGATGGGTATTACTTCGTGGGGCTCGGCGGATCGTTATGGAGTTTCAATTACGCTTGGTGCAGCTGAAGTGTCAATGCTCGACTTGGCAACTGCATATGGAGTTGTGGCAAACAGCGGTGAGCGAGTAGATCTCGACCCGATACTTTCAGTGACAGACTCCGAAGGAAAGGTTTTGCAAAGAAAAGCTCCGAATACTATACGGGTATTGGATAGTGGGGTTGCATTTATACTCTCCGATATTTTGGCCGACAACAAGGCAAGAAGTATTGCGTTTGGATCCAACACTCCGCTTGAGATCAAAGACAAAAAAGTCTCCGTAAAGACGGGAACAACCGACAATAAGCGTGACAATTGGACGGTTGGATACACGCCGGATCTGTTAACGGTTACGTGGGTCGGGAATAACGACAATACTCCCCTTTCACCCGCGCTTGCGTCCGGAATAACGGGTGCGGCTCCCATGTGGAACAGAATAATGAGCTCGCTTCTTCAGACAAACAGTACAGCCACATTGCAAATGCCTGAGAATGTGATAGAAAAGCAATGTTTTGGATACACGGCATATTTTATTCGAGGGACAGAACAGAATGCATGTAGATATCAGCTTCCCTCCCCGACTCTTCAACAGCAATAGACAAGTAGTTTGTAGACTACGGTTCACAATTTGTAGAATAGAAATGTGAAAATTGTCAATCCGATTGCTATCATGGGTGAAGATGCGGCATGCCGACTTCTTCTGAAGAAAGGATATAAAATTCTTGAGAGAAATTTCCGCAAGGGATACGCAGAGATAGACATTGTTGCAGTAATAAATCAGACCCTCGTTTTTGTCGAGGTCAAAACAAGAACGTCGGATTCATTCGGAACCGCTTTTTCAGCAATTGATAGAAGAAAGCTTGATTTGATTGTCAAAGCTTCCCAATTTTACCGTTATTCACTGCATCCGGAATTGCCCGAAGACATGAGAGTTGATGCAATCGCAGTGTATGTAAAGGAAGGAAAAATAAAATCAGTTGAACAATTGGAAAATATTACCCAGTTTTTGTAATATGCAGGGCATCTACTACGGCCTGAAGCGCGTCTTCTTTGTTGAGTTGGAACGTGTTTATTACTAAATCGTAATAATCCCGAT
>CAZPUU010000063.1:0-4822 GCA_964589835.1 uncultured Gammaproteobacteria bacterium | reverse complement strand
CTTTGGTGGATGCTCCTGTTCCTTTCAGAAGAGCAAATTGAACCGTTGAAATTTTGGCATATTTATCATCCGCGGCTAGCACTTTACCATATGCAGTAATAGTAATTGGCTTGTCGGGTTCGATGGCAGCAGCAGTTTCAAGACCGTCACATTTACACATGTCTTCATTGAATGGATCAGGTGTTGGGGTCGGAGTTGGTGGAAGACTACATTTGCTATTGACGCATGCCGTGCATCCATCTTTTGCTCCGCCACAAGCATTTGGGTCTTTGGAATCGCAGGAGGCTCCACATGCAGGGGGAGGTTTTTGACATGTTTTTGCACCAGTTGTTCCGGCTACGCATTCCGTGCATCCGTCTTTTGCTCCGGTACAATCGGCAGGAGTAGAGCACGTGACATTGCAAGCAGGAGGTTTTTGACATTTCCCACCGGTGCATGCGGTGCAAGAATCTTTGGCGCCGGTACAGTCAGCCGGAGTGGTACATGCTGAATTACAGGCGGGAGCAGATTTGCACGTATAGCCGGCGGTACCTGATGTGCAATTTGGGCAATCCTGAGGACATGACGGTCCGCCCGGAGTACATGTTGCGTTACACGCCGGGGGAGGTGGTGTTGGAAGACAGGCGTCAATTGTTGCCGCATGAGAGCTTGTGGGTGCCACAAATAGTAAGACCGCAAAGAAAAATATAGATTGTAGTATCAGTGTTAGCTTTTTCATCTAGTTGTTGTTGCTCCTAATTCTATAACAGTAAATCCATTTCGTTGTATGGGTTGAATTTTCAAAGCATCCACCGGAACGATTTTCTCAAGCGGCTTTATGAGTAGATGAATACGTGCAAGAGAATCAGGCTGGACTGAAAAACCGAGGGGAAGATTGGTTGCTACTTCTTTTTCATCGGCAATACTAATTTGATAATATGCGCTTAACGGTTTTGCATTGATGGCATCTTGAATGAGTCTCTGTGTTTCACTCTCGTTCAATCCAAGTTTATATGCTATTTCAGCTATTGCATACTCAAAATTCGAATCATTCGCTATAAGTCCCGCACTAGGCTGGCTGAATTTTGTTGTGGAATTATTGTATTCGTAATAAAGATACGATCTTGAAACTCCATCTGTTGTGATCGTTCCATCGGGAGTGACTTGGAGTTGTATTAAATTGCCTATTATGGCAGGATCAGAATATGTAATTTTTGAGCCAAAATATAGGGAAAGATGTGTTTCTTTCGTAGGATACAAGAATACCGCTGGACTCTGTCCGCTGATATAGCACTTTGGATCAAATTGATTGGCAAATTGGTCTCCATTTGTGCTTACGAACACTTTCGGAAACCGGGCCTTACATCCTGCAAATTCATCGGGTATTTTCAGGTCAGGACAGAGTCCTTTTGCCAGCGCATAAATCAGTTCTTGTTTGTCACCCGAACCGGTAGTATTTATCAGATAGTACGTGTTGTTGCCTCCACCGGTAATTCCCACCGTCAATTTGCCATAACCGGGAATATCAAATACTTTGATTTTTGTGAATTGATTTTTATTGTTAAGGCAGTCGGGTGACTCACCGGGAGTTGGCGAAATGCATACTGGATTTATTGTTGGAGACGGTCGGGATGTTGGAGCTGCTGTTACTGATGGCACAGCAGTTACCGATGGCGCAGCTGTTATAGTTGTTTTGACATCAGTTTGTGCATATGCTTTTGGAATCAGATTTTTAATGACTGAATTTGCCGAGTCAAGCATCCCGGTGGTAGTTTTTCCAGCTTTGACCGCTTGCACAAATTTCACCGTATATCCCGAAGTGAGAGTCGCGACCCCTTTTGCAACATAATAGGGTTCGTATTTTGTTTGATTTCCATCGACAGGCATTTCAATATAGGAAAGCATCATGTCGGTAATGATGGCTTCGGTGCCGTTTGCCTGAGAATTAGGGTAAACTTTCTCCCATTCTGCGGAGCCAACACCGGCAGGAACAGTTATTGATATATCGGCTTTGTTGTCACGAATTTTTGCTAGGGCATCTTTGGGCGTAATTATTTGAGTTGTTGACGTTGTTTTTGAGTAATCGAGCGGTTTCATCGTGGAATTTATACTTGTTACACTGCCGTTTTTATCGATCCCGACAACAACGGTGTTAAAGTCGGTAGGACGGGAGAGACCGTTTTGGTTATTGGAGGTATTAACGACCGAAGAATCTTTTGGTCCGGTTGCGTCTGCGACTCCCGGGCTTAGGGTAGCCATAAATTTACTTTCAGGCATATTTAATATACCGGTAAGATTGAGTAAGGGTGCGCCCAGTTCGTTCCAATACCTGTGGCATTCTACATAGATAATGCCTTCCATGGTAGTTCTTTGATATGTGATCGGGCAGGAGACTGTGGCATCCTTCATGCCGAGATAATCAAGTGTATCAAGTGCAATTTGTTGTGGGCTTGATGATGCTGAAGACTTGAGACCTTTATAGGTATAGAAATCAAACGTGCCGGTGCGTTTGTCTACCAAAAGATATTCGCTTTTTTCTCCCGCTTCAAATGAATGTAGCTCTACGGCATCGCTGCTTTGAGAAAATTTGGTGTTATTTAGTCGAAGCTTTGTTTTTAGTGCGGTAATATCACTGTCGGAAAGGCTGCTTTTCAGCGGATACACCTTAACTGCAGTTGTACCGAGCGTAGTTGATTTCGCACTTCCCAATTGACTCCTGTCATCATAGCGGGAAGAGGTAAAGACGGGGGCAGGAACTTGTTCGGGTTCAGCCTGCGAGGTGCTTGTTGCGGGAGGCTGATTGCTGCCAGATCTTCCAAGCATCATAAGAAGAATTACGATGACGATTGTAGCCAGTAGAAGTCCTGCGGCCGCAATCAGAATTTTCTTCTGCTTGAAAAGAGAAAGCATTCCTTTTTTCTCTTCAACAACAGGAGACACACTCGGTTCAATTGGATTTTCGTTTTCCATTTCTTCTTTTTATCATATGCTTCTGGATATCTTAGGTCAAGATGTTTTAAGTATGGTCGAGGTAAATAGAGATGAAATTACTTCGAATGCACGGTTGATATCTCGATCACTAAAAAATAACGAAAATTCAATCCCGGTTGAAGCAATTCCTGCCACATTAATTCCTTCCCATGCCAGGGATTTCAGGAAAAAGTAGTGTACGCCCGGTGTTATTGCTGCATTTTCCGGAAGATAAATTGTTATTTGGCTTATATTTTGAATACGTTTTGCAATTTGACGGTCGGAAAAAGATTTTTCGATTGTTTCTTGAAGCGCAATAGAGCCGACAATTTGAATTTCGGTTGCACCAATAGTGATAGAGGAAAATGTACCCTTGATGCGGTTGAGAAAGAGAGTGCTTATGATTTCCTCCGTCTCTTTTGTCCGCTGGATTACAGTCATGAACATTCCGGACCGCACCATCATTTCGGGAGGATGGTCAAAAATCCCCCCTAATTTGTATTTTGGCTTCAAATTTTTTTGTAACCTTTTTAGAGCCATTACTATCGATCCCTGACTTACCTTCTTGATGAGCATCGATTCGATCTCGGGTTTTATGTAGCGCGCGAGTTGGGAGATATTGATGATCTCTTTTGACAGAGCCTCTGAAAGATACCTGGATCTTTCTACAATTGTTCTTGTTGCTTCAGGAACTGTAACCATTGTTTAAATTTTAACAAAAAGTACTGAAATGTATAGAACACTGAAAAAATTGACCTTGGACCGATTGATTTATACCATGATGTATGTTTGACAAAATGAAAGGAGGTGTAAATATATGGTAAACCCCGAAAACAGCGCGTTTTACATGGACTCGAGTATCCATTTGGCGGGAGATGACGGAATGGGAGACAGAAGAGATGATGAAGTTCTCAGGAAACAGGCATCAGTTGATCCGGTTCGGTTAGGGTTGGAACCGGAAATTTCTGCCGGAGAAAAGGAACCGCAGGAATTAATCGCAGATGTTGCCCGTATAGTTTTGTAATTTTCAGGCCCTATTGTGCGCAGATAGGGCATCTATCTTGACTTCAGTTTTTCATGCTGCCTACAATGAGAGTAGCGCATCTTTGTATGTTTTACTTTTCTGAGCTTCTCAATAAAAAAGTTGTCACCGACAATAACAAACGGGTAGGAAAATTGAAGGATTTATTGTTCCTTGCTGAAGAATCTCCGAAGATTACAAAAATTATCGTCAGAAAAAGCAAGAAAAAGAGTTTTGCGATATTTATTAAAGACATAAAAGAGATCAACAAGAGTATTGTTGTTGCCCGTGACTTTGTTGAAAAAGAGCCCGCAGAGCGCGAATTTTCGCTCGCTCACAATTTACTCAACAGGCAGATCATCGACGTTAAGGGGGGAAAGGTTGTCCGTGTCAACGATGTTGCGGTCCAGGATAAAGAGGACGGAAATGAATATTACATTGCAGGTGTTGATGTCGGATTCCGCGCAATATTACGATGGTTCAAGCTGGAAAAGCCAACCGTTCCTATTTATAAGTTATTTCGTATTTACTCACGACCGCATTTTCTTTCGTGGGGCGACATAGAACCCCTTGAATTATCCCGAGGGAAAGTGCAATTAAAAATGGATGTCGGTGATTTAGAAAGAATGCGGCCTGAAGACCTTGCCGATTATCTTGAAAAAACCAATATTCGAAATGTTAATAAAGTTATTGCAGGGCTTGACCAGGAGTTTGCTGCAGATGTTATAGAGGATTTGAATGTAAATTATCAGACTGCCTTATTTAAAAGATTTGATACCGAGCAAGCCTCAAAACTTATAAATATTTTGGAACCGGATGAGGCGGTAGATATCCTTCTCACTCTAACAAAGG
>CAZPUU010000062.1:0-5042 GCA_964589835.1 uncultured Gammaproteobacteria bacterium | reverse complement strand
GAAGGTTTGGGAACATTCGGATATGCTCAGGATCAGTTCAACGAGCAATATTTGTCTGCTGATTTTTATCCTATTGTCGACCCGCAAACGCCCATTGGTGATTTTACAGCCCAACAAGTATCGGATTGGCTTGTTTTGGGTACATAGTTATGTCGTACAATATTAGGGTAGGGCGCGAAATGCATCGTGTAATCATGCTTCGACGGTTGTTAGGTGTGCTAATTTCGTATTGATACGTTGACACGCTATTCATCAATGTCGCATAATGTTTTTACACTGCCCATGGAAAATTCCAACTCCTCTACTCTGTCTGAGATTGAAAAACAAATAGATATTTTTCTTGAATACCTGGAAATTGAAAAAAACTCTTCAAAGCTGACTATCCGCAATTACAGGTTCTATCTGAAGAGGTTTTCCGAATGGATGCGCTTAAATCAGCCTCAAACCAGCCTCAAAAAAATAACCGTTGATGTGATCAGGAGATACAGAGTTTGGTTGTCTGACTATGCCGATGACCATGGCATGACGTTGATGCGTACTACTCAGGGCTACCATATCATTGCACTGCGCTCTTTTTTGCGGTTCTTGGTGCGTAATGACATCGATACCCTTTCTCCCGAAAAAGTCGATCTTCCGAAGGGAGAAAGCAAAAGTTTGAAATTTCTCGGCCGCGATCATCTGAGAGAGCTTATGAATGCGGTCGATATTTCTGATGAAAAAGGGCTTCGGGACCGGGCAATATTAGAACTGCTTTTTTCTACCGGACTTCGAGTATCCGAACTTTGCAGATTGAATCGCGACCAAATGAATTTTAAAACTGCCGAGTTTGGGGTTATCGGAAAGGGAGGACGGGCCCGAGTAGTCTTTCTGTCCGACTCTGCCATCTTTTGGCTTCAAAAGTATTTTGATATGAGAGAGGATAATTTTCAGCCTGTTTTTATCCGGTATGCGAAGGGGGTTGATCCCATCAATCAGGGGGAGAGGATGCGGCTTACTCCCCGCTCTGTTGAACGTATTGTTGAGAAATACGTCAGGAAGGCAAAATTACCCATAAAGATAAGTCCGCACGGATTGCGACACAGTTTTGCCACAGATCTTTTGTCAAACGGGGCCGACCTGCGTTCTGTTCAGGAAATGCTGGGTCACAAAAATATTTCCACTACTCAAATCTATACACACGTAACGAACCCACAACTGAAGGAAGTACACCGCAAATTTCACCAGGGGAACAAAAGATAGCTATTCGGGTTTGTAAAACTACTTTTTAAGCCGCTATTTCAGGAACAAGTTCAACGATAGGTGCACTTGTGGCTTGGGGATGTGTAAATCTCAGTGTTACACCATCAATCATTGTTGGTGTAACAATCTTGTGCATGCCAACACTGCTTGTGGTTACAATTAGTCCCGGGGCCAAAGGCCTGGGATGTACTAATGGAGTGTTATAAAGCTGATCTTTCTCAATTACTGCTGCTATAATGTCTTGTCTCGCTTGTTCGTCATGGAAAGCTAAGGCATTATCCCGGATCTCTGGCTCAAATCTGTATACTTCAAGTATTTTTGGTTGCTCATTGGGTTCTGGTTGTCTAAAAAGTACTACTGGGGTTCCGTCCCAATTCATGAACCGGTCATGTAGTTCAGTAAATGCCGATTCAACCAGAGTTTGACGCATATGAGCATTGAGGGCGGCAGCAGATTTCCTGATAAACCCTTCATAATTTTTCCAAAATTCTTCAAGTGCAATTTCTTCTCCGTTTTGACCTTTCTCAATCCTTGCTTCAAGGCTTGCGAATACAGCCTTCTCATCTGCTGGAATGCCTGACCAGATACCTCTCACGACTTTATTTTTAGCCTGAAGTATGCGAGCGAATTTCTCTGATAGTTTCTCTTGTTCAAGTCTACTTCTTTCCATGGCTGAAATTATAACACCTTGCTGCAGATATATTAAGGGGATTAAAAACTACAAACCATAGTAGTATAATGCTCATATGAATTCCGAACAGTTAGACCATTCAAATGAAGGTAATAAAAGGCAGCTTACAGGAGTTTTACTTTCTGCCGGAGTCGCAATTTCATTAGTTTTGGGATCATTTCTAAGCGACGGGCAGGATGCTTTCTCGGAAAACCCGGGAGAGGCAAATAGCGGACCCGAGCAATGGCAAAATCCTCTGTCGGTGGATAGCACGAATAGCATTGTTGGACCGGAAGAACCGGTGAGTATTTCAAAGCCTACCCCTGTTATATTCGGCCGTGGGTACATGGGACCATACGGTGTAAATGCAAAAGAATAATCAGAAATAGTGCTTCAGCTCAATTCTTTCAATCAAATTTTCCAGTAGTCTAGCTTGCATTGGAAATAGTCTGTTGGCGTTTTCGTTCGTCAGGGGTTGAGCTCCGGTGTCTAACAATATTCCACCCATTGTCCGTTCCAAGAGCATAAGATGGAGTTTGTGTTTTCCTTCAGGGTCCTCTGCTACGACCGGAATGTTATAGAAGAAGTGGAACCATTCTGCGATAAACTTTTCAAGTTCACTATCTGAAAAGCCGGATTTTGCAATATTTTCAATGCACCAGTGTACTCCAAATACCAAGTCGTATAATTCGGGACGGTACGACCAATAAAGGTTGGATAGAAGAATATAATCACTCCCCTTTTTAAAGATGTCATTAGCCGTCAAGTGACCATGACAAAAAACCATATTGATATTTTTGGCATGATTTTTGATACATTTCTTATATCGAGCGCAGATATTGTCAATTTTAGCCTCATCCAGCCTCAAAAAAGTATTTTTTCTGTCTAGTGCTACCCTCCTCCACATATCGACTCTTCTGATAAGAAAATCAATTGTATTGTTTTCGTCTTTTTTAACGAAAGGGGTATTCAGGGTATTTTTTCGGTACTCCTGATAAAAAATGCAAAACTCTTCCTTTTCTTTTGAGCTTGCATACGGCATTTCGAAAATATGAGGTCCATCAATAAATTCGGTGATGAGATAACCATATCCTTTAGCAGGGTCATAGTGGGAATATCGGTATAACTCGGGAAGCCTGACAACCAAGCTTTTGTTCTGGCTTTTGAAATTATGGATGATATCAATTTCGTCTGTTTCCGGCGGAAGGCCTTGGATTTTCAGAACCGATTGTCTGTTTCTAAAGAATCCTTTATAAATAACACTCCCGAGTTTTTGTTCGTCGTATATAAAACCACGGAAAAGCTCTTTTTCTATCTTGAAATCAGTTAATGTTACGAGTTCTTTAGTAATGGCATCAACGTTGTCAGAAAAATGTGAATCGGAGAAGTATTTTTCGACGATCCGATTTGAGTTGCTCATGCATTACATTTTACACGATTGGGGTTGACTGTATGAAATTACCTTTTCCCTTTCCCAAAATTTACATTGATAGCGTTACCACTGACACCTACTCCGACATGCGTCCAATCGTTGAGTTGATTGCCGTCATGAGATGGGTCCGCCCCAAAAATATTTTGTATGATTTTTTCTCCATTCATGGGTCCCGAAAGGAATGCTGAATTTTCGCCCAATGAATTGAATCCTGCCTTATCAAATCCTCCATTGTTCATAAAACTTTGAAAACCTGCATGTGAGTCAAGCCCTCCATTTCCTGAAAATAAATTTGAGCGTTCCTGAGCAAATGAAGAAAGATATGGATCTACCGAAAGATTTCCTTTACCATGTGCACCTCTATATGAATTAAGCGCATTTACGATATCCTGAGGTGAGGCCATAGACGAATCGTTTTCTACATTTTTTACCTTCCATGTCACGTCTCCAATTTTTTCAGCGGTGTATTTTGAGGGATTTGGATTTTGGCTCGTTGAAGATGTGGGGGTTGGAGAGGCTATTCTCACTCTCTTTTTGATTGTTTTGGGTGTTGGTGTTGCGGTTGGAATTGCGGTTGGTGTGAGTGTTGGGGTAAGTGTTGGGGTTATTTCAGCAACAGGGCTGATAAGAACGAATGACCGCTGACTTGACGTTGCTGCTCCCAAAACCATTCCCTTGGTAGGTTGTCTGACGATAAGATTGTTGTAAACACTGACAGAAACAACAACCCACGAAAAAACAATACTTCCGAATAGAACTATCCTGTATCTTTTAATCCGAAGAGCTTTTTTGGCAAGAAGTACTAAATGGTTTTTACTTTTTGACGCTGCCACTTACAAAAACCATCTTACATATTTTTTACAATTTTGTAAACAGCGTTCGCTTTGTCGTCAGACAAGTAGAGACTTCCGTTTTTGTCGAATTCAAGATCAACCGGTCGTCCTGAAGCGGAACTGCCCTCGATAAAGCCCGTCAGGAAATCGGACTCACTTTGGTTTTTGGTACTTATTCTTACTACTTTATATCCTGTGGGAATGCTTCTGTTCCACGATCCGTGATACGCAACGAGCAAATCCCCCTGCCAGTCGTCCGGCATCTGCTTCGATTTAATTATGGCAAGTCCAAGGGGTGCCGAATGAGCAGGGATGTTGTAGAAAGGTTGGATTGTGTTGTTACAATATAATTGGTTTTGTCTTCCGAATTTTGAATCCCAGATTTTATCTCCATAGCAATAAGGCCAGCCATAATTGCCATCTTTTTGCAAGATGTTTATTTCATCGGGGGGCAAATTATCTCCCAAAAAGTCTCTACCCATCTCTGTCGACCAGAGTGTGTCAGTGTTTTTGTCATATTCCAAAAAGACAGCGTTTCTAAGTCCAGTAGAATAAATTTGAGGTGATGCACCCTCGCTATCGCTTATTAATACCGTTGCTATAAACGAATCTTTTTCTATGCACGTGTCGCATGTCGATCCGAGGCTCACATACATATTGCCTTTTGTATCAAAGGTGATGCTTCTTGTTTTATGTCTTCCACCGGGAGGTAGGTCAAATAATTTTTTATCAAAAGTTGCTGTTGAGGTTTTTTCGTCAAATGAATACCGGCTTACTTTTGTTTCTTCGGCTACAAACAACTTTTTTTTATAAAACGAAAGCCCGTGGGGACGGATCAGGTTGGATATTGTTGTCCGCATTTCATCTG
>CAZPUU010000061.1:0-5059 GCA_964589835.1 uncultured Gammaproteobacteria bacterium | reverse complement strand
TTAAAAGACATTAAAGGAGATTTTCACATTCATTCCAATTATCCGATTGAGCCAAGCCATGACCTTGGTCAGAACACTATGGAGGAAATGCTGGTAAGGGCCGAAGAACTTGGTTACTCATATCTGGGATTTTCGGAACACAATCCAAGTGTTGGCAATCATACTGAGGAAGAAATTTACTCGATACTTCTCTCGCGGAACAAAAAAATTGAACAGCTTAGAAAGAGTAATAAAAGTGTTCGTATAATTAATTTGCTTGAAGTAGATATTTTGGCCAACGGCAGACTCGCATTAAGCGACCGGTGCCTTGAGCTACTTGATATGGCAATTGTATCTATTCACTCGTCTTTCAGAACGCCAAAGAAGGAGATGACTTCAAGAATTCTCAAAGGACTTTCCCACCCGAAAGCCAAAATTTTCGCCCACCCCTCTGGAAGATTGATAAATTCGCGTGACCCGTATGAAGTCGACTGGAATAGGCTTTTTGAATATGTAGCGGGCAACAACAAGGCTTTGGAAATAAACTCTTGGCCGACAAGACTTGATCTGCAAGACACACTTGTCAAACAGGCAAAAAATTACAACATAAAGTTCGTGATAGATACCGACAGCCACGCAACGGATCACATGGACAATATGCCATATGGCATATCTGTTGCAAAACGTGGCTGGTGCGAAAAGAAAGACATCGTTAATACATACTCATACGACCAACTGATGGACTGGATTAATTCCTGATTGTATGGCATAATATTTATATGAACAACGTAACGATAGGAGCCATTATCTTCGTAATTATTGCAATAGTAGCCTACATTTGGCTTACTTATAATTCATTAGTAACACTTCGCGAACGCATCAAAGAAGCCTTGTCCGGAATTGACGTGCAACTCAAGAGGCGCACCGACCTTATACCAAATCTTGTCGAAACAGTAAAAGGCTACGCTAAGCATGAGAAAGAGGTTTTTGAGAATGTAACAAAAGCACGCTCACAACTCATGAAAGCTGAAGGTCCTCACGCAAAGGCAGAGGCAGACAATATGCTAACAGGAGCTCTCAAAAGTCTTTTTGCCGTTGCAGAAGCCTACCCTACTCTTCGTGCAAGTGAGAATTTTCAACAACTACAGGAAGAGCTATCCGACACGGAAAATAAAATCTCTTACTCTCGCCAATTTTATAATTCAAATGTATTGGCTTATAACACAAAAGTCCAAATGTTCCCGTCCTCTCTTATAGCCAATCATTTCGGCTTTAAGGAAAAAGAATTCTTCGAGGCAGAAGAGTCAGAGAAAAAGCCGGTCAAGGTTGATTTCTGATTTCTTAACATTCCAATTCTCTAGAACTCAGCTTTATTATGACTATATATAATTCGATAGGCTCAAACAAAAGAAAAACATGGTTCATGATGATTTTCTTCGTGCTGTTCTTTTTTGCGGTATCGTATGTTTTGGGAAGATCAATGGGGTACGGTTCGTCATTTGTCGGAATTATTCTTATTATCTCGGGACTCATGTCATTTGCTTCATACTATTATTCCGACAAGATTGTACTTTCAATGTCAGGCGCCAAACCCGCCAATGACAAGGAGCATAGCGAACTCATAAATATTGTAGAAAATCTTTCTATAGCGTCAGGCCTTCCCAAACCAAAAGTGTATGTGATTCAAGACTCTGCCCTCAATGCCTTTGCAACCGGTAGAGACCCAAAACATGCTGCAGTTGCCGCAACTTCGGGGATTTTGGCAGCTCTTTCAAAATCGGAACTCGAAGGGGTTATCGGGCACGAACTTTCCCACGTCAAAAATTACGACACAAGACTTATGGGAGTAGTCTCAATTCTGGCCGGCTCATTGGCAATTCTTGCCGATTTTTTCATGAGAAGTCTTTGGTTCGGCGGAAACCGTGATGACGACAACAGAGGCGGAGGGGGCGCGATATTTATGGTTATTGGGATTGCTGCAGCCATACTTGCTCCGATTGCTGCAATGCTTATCCAAATGGCAATATCCCGGCGGCGTGAATTCTTGGCCGATGCAAACGGCGCCTTGCTCACAAGGTATCCGGAAGGACTCGCCCGCGCACTTGAAAAAATATCGGCCGACCGCCACGTTCTTAAAACCGCAACCAACGCAACCGCCCATCTTTTCATAGAAAATCCCTTCAAAGCAGATTCAAGGCGCAAATCGAAAGCTTTCTTGGCGGGTCTTTTCTCTACACACCCTCCCGTTGAAGAACGCATCAGAATTCTCCGTTCGATGTAAGGTATAATATTTAGAAATGTTTCACTCGACTCTATCAGGAAAAGCCGTCATTACGGTTGCAAATCTGCTCAAGCGCTCAGGCTCGACATGGCCGGGACACACCGCTCTAAAACTTGACCCCCATTTCATACGAAAGATTCTTAAAAAAAACCCACATATCAAGGTAGTCCTCATTGCAGGGACAAACGGAAAAACTACTACAACAAAAGCGCTTACTCACATTCTTGAAGCTTCAAATATTTCTACTCTGACAAATTCTGCCGGAGCGAATCTTCTGAATGGTCTGGCTTCGCTGCTTGTAAAAAACGTATCGTTACAAGGGGTTCTCAGTCACAACGCATTGCTCTTTGAAGTAGATGAAAATTCTCTTCCTTTAGTCTTGAAGGAGCTGCCTACTCCTGATGCTATTATCCTTCTCAATCTTTTCAGGGACCAATTAGACAGATACGGAGAGGTCAATTCAACAGCGGAAAAATGGAGGGAGTCCATTCAAAACCTATCGGAGAAAACATTGGTCATCGGAAATGCCGATGATCCTCAAATTGCACATATTACCATGTCTGCAAAAAATAGTGCCTTTTATACAATTGACAATACTCTTAAAAAAACCGCTGTCCTCTCGCACGCTGTCGATTCGACAACCTGTCCGAATTGTACCGGCGAATTGTCTTATACAAAAATTTCTTATTCTCATTTGGGAAATTACCATTGCCCGAAATGCCTATTTACGAATCCAAAAGCAAAACAGTATGTCATCAAAAGCGCTCTTGCCGGTAACTACAACCTCTACAATCTCACGGCCGCCGTGCTTGCAGCGGATAAAATTTTCGGGGTAACTCCATATGCTTCAACCGTTGCGCTAGTCTCCCTTACGCCTGCTTTTGGAAGACAGGAAACCATCGAGATTGACACGAAAAAAATAATGATTCTTCTTTCGAAAAACCCAACCGGACTGAATGAAAGTATTGAAATATGTCTTGAAAATAATTCCTCATCGATACTATTGCTCTTAAATGACAGGATTCCGGATGGACGGGACATCTCCTGGATCTGGGATGTCGACTTTGAAAAACTACTTGACTCAAAAGCAAAGATATATGTGTCGGGTGACCGAGCGTATGACATGGCAAATAGACTATTGTTTGCCGACATTACCCATGAAGTTTTTGATAGCTATGAAGTTGCTTACAAAGCTGCAATAACCGACACTCCAAAAGGCAAAACCCTCACAGTATTGCCCACATATTCAGCTATGCTTGAGATAAGAAAGTTAATATCCGGCAAATCTATTCTTTAACCATGAATAATCAACCAAACACAAACCATCAAACTCTTACCCTCGGCTGGCTGTATCCGGAGCTTATGTCGACTTACGGGGACAGAGGGAACATCATTGTCCTTCAAAAAATAGCGGAAGACAATGGAATTTCTCTTAAAATTGAACGCATAAACCAAAACTCTCCTGCAAACATTCTTGGTTCATGCGATCTCATTTTTATGGGTGGGGCTCAAGACCTGCAGCAAGAAATTGTAAATCAGGATTTAGTTAAAAACAAAGGAGTGATTTTGAGACAAAAGATTAATAATGGCACACCGGGCTTGTATATTTGCGGAGCATATCAATTCCTGGGAAACTACTACAAAGATGCGTATGGAACGGTAATTCAGGGACTTGGTATTTTTGATATGCATACCGAAAGCTTCAAGGGGAAAGACAGACTCATCGGCAATGTCGTCATAAAACCTGCCTCATTTGGAAATGCCCGGCAGCAGGAAGGCTATTTTGTAGGATTTGAAAATCACGGTGGAAGAACGTATCTGAAAGATAAAAAGCAGACCTTTGCCCGTGTAATTAAAGGTTTTGGCAATAATGGAGAAGACGCAACAGAGGGAATACTTTATAAGAATTCCATAGGAACCTACCTGCATGGACCGATACTTCCCTCAAATCCCGAGCTTGCTGTACATCTCCTAAAAATTGCGTATGAGAAAAAATACGGAAAAGACATTTTAATTGAATTCAACAATAGTATTTCCCTCAAGGCAAAACAGATATTACTTAAAAGGTTAAAAACTTCGTAATTATTGAGTACAGGGCAAGTCCTAAAGATAACTACTACAAAACGCTTCCGGCAAGACTCTTAAATTCCATAGTGCTCTCTGCATAAACAGCTTGTTCGGCCATGTAGCTTGCAGTGTTGGCAAATTGTACTCTTCGGTTCTGACTTCCGCACCCTGTGATAAATTCCTTGTTAATATTGCCAAGAACCCGTAAGTATTGCTCCTCTCTTTTTCCGATTTCAATCCACGGCTCAGGATATCTCCAAGGCCGGTACATCCGAAAGACATCAACATCAACCATATACACTTTCTTTTCCTCTTTTTGTATGCTCCCGTACATATATTGCTTTGCAAAATCAACATCAAACATAAAAGGTTCCGGACTGGCAAATTTGCTTTGATAATACCTTAGTAAACCCGTAACCGTCTGATCAACATCTTGCACCGGCGCGTCTTTTATTGGTCCGCCCTCAACATAAGCACACGCCTCCACAATTCCTCTATCGCGGCTCATGATAATCTCAAATGGCACGATATTAACCCCAAGCTCATTCAAAAGTCTGAACTCATCTCTTGCTACTTTTGCGATGGCGAGGTCATTTTTCCACTTTTGGATATCGACGCGATCCCAGCCGCGCTCGACTCTTGCCACATAAGAAGGCAGCCCGTTGCCGGGATCCATATGCCAGATATTAGGAGTAAGCTGCTCAACAGGTTCACCCCGAAAAGGGGAAAGAT
>CAZPUU010000060.1:3437-5439 GCA_964589835.1 uncultured Gammaproteobacteria bacterium | reverse complement strand
ATAATCTCCTCTAAATCGATGGTTGATTTGGGACTACCGATAATATTTCTTATCATTTTTGAGCTTACAAATTGTCCTATCTTGTTTTGAATAGGTGAAATAGCCTCAACCCTCAATTTGTCCGTCATCTTGTCAAATTCGTTATCCCAGAAGTTACGGATAACCGGATCAGTGATCATGGGAACTACTTTATTTCTGTATTCTTTTTCTGAAAGTATTCTGAGAGCATCGATAAGTGTTGCCCCCGGAATTTCCAAAAGTGAAAAAATAGTGTTTCTTAAAATGTACTCCAGTCTCGGCCCCCAACTGTCAGCGTAAATTTTACTGAAAATACCAACAATACCTGATGCTATCAAGTCCTTGTGTTGTTTATTTTTTATCTCCAGAACATTCAGCGAGAAGGGTCTTTCCGTATCAAAAGGTTCAAGATACACGACGTCATTCATCCTTCTTTTAGGAATGTAGTCAAGAATTTGCTCAGTCAAATCTCCATGAGGATCGATAATTCCAATTCCCCTATCTTTTCGTATGTCATCAATTGCCATATTGGCAATCAACGTCGACTTTCCGGCGCCGGTTTTTCCCATGATATATACGTGCTTCCGGCGGTCTACATCTTTTATTCCAAATATCGTATTCTGATTCTTAAATTCTGTCGCACCAAAGAAATTTATTGTTTTTTTCTCCTCATCGGTAACATTTATGGCTGTTGGGATATTTTCGGGAGGTTCACCGGCAAGAGTTTTTCCCCAAGATATATTTTTAATTCCTGAGAGTAATTTTCCGGGAGGGTGCCACAGTGTCGCCAGCTCCTGAGCATTGAGGATCTGATTTTTGCGCTCAAGAAGCGAAGTTGTCCGTGAATGCATTCGGCTCAGCAACCTTTTTTTCCGTAATAACGGTCTTTTTAACTTGAGTTGATTGCCATCTCCTGATGAAAATGTTCCATACGTTCCGACAACACTTTGCAAAAATGGCAAAGTAGCCACAGTGTCTGATGCCACCAATATTCTCATTAATGTTTTTCCACCCTGAAAACCTGTCTTTTCAGCAACGGCACTTACAGAAACCGTTCCTTCTTTTGAAGTTGTACCATCTGCATTAACTTTTGGCTGGCTTGCTGAAATAGCATGTGATTGCCATGAAAAAGATGCCGGCGTTATCAACATCTGAACTCCGATATTAACATCCAACTGCTTTGCCAAATACCCCACAACTGATGCGATCGGATCCACTTCACTAAAATCTTTATATGTTTTTAAAGGATAATGATACGATTTTGAAAGCACCATCTCACCGACCTCCTGATTTTTGCCCTTCATAAGCATTCCCATTGGATCTGTTGTTTCGGTAACGACAGAACGGGGGTAGCTTGAAGCCATAAGACTTGCGATCAACGTCTGGTGTTCGCGGGGAACTACAATGTAAAAGTATATTTTCTGGTCCAAAAGATATATCTCAAAAGAAACAGTCAGGGGAATTTTGCCCACCAATCTTTTGAACATTCCAAAATAGTTCGGCAGGAGCGCGGAAAAAATCTGAGTTGTAGATTCAACTCCAATTTCATCATCTTTCGGATTTCTGACGTGCAAATATACCGGGTCTTTCATAGTTTTATTATACTGTATACGATAACTTCGGGAAGAGTAAAAGATTAGTTGATTTTCTTCTGAGGGATTTTCTTGTCTATAGTTTTGGTGCCTTTCATAATCTTCTCAAATTCTTCACCCTCTAAAGTCTCTTTTTTCAAAAGCACCTCTGCCACCTCATCAAGTTTCTTTCTATTGTGCTTGAGTGCCAATACCGCTCTTTTGTAAGCCTCGTCAATAATGAAAGATACTTCCTTGTCTATAGCTGATTGCATACTCTCAGAGACTTTTGCCCCATCTCCACCGAACATAGGATTTTCCCCGGGGGACATATTTACAGGTCCAAGCCTACTCATGCCATATTCTATAACCATAGTGCGCGCGACTTCCGTTGCCTTTTCGATATCATTTGA
>CAZPUU010000060.1:0-3337 GCA_964589835.1 uncultured Gammaproteobacteria bacterium | reverse complement strand
ACCAATATTTGATTGAGAGTCTGCTCACGCTCGTCGTGTCCACCCATCATGCCAACGCCCCGCTGACGGCCAATTGCATCTACTTCATCGATAAAAATTATTGCCGGTTGCGCTTTTTTTGCCATCAGGAAAAGATCGCGTACGCGTGCAGCTCCAACTCCGACAAGCATTTCCATAAATTCGGACCCTGCTATCGAAAAGAATGCCACCTTTGCTTCACCGGCAACCGCTCTTGCCAATAGCGTTTTGCCTGTTCCTGCCGGCCCTACGAGCAACACTCCCTTGGGTGTTCGTGCGCCCATCGCGTGATATTTTTGCGGATTTTTCAAGAAATCTACGATTTCCGATAATTCCTGCTTGGCCTCGTCGACTCCTGCAACGTCATTAAATGTTACTTTTGGAAATACTTTATTGAATGCCTTTGCTTTATTGCTGCCGAATGAAAAAATATTCTCCTGAGCACCCCGGGCCTGACGGAATGCAAAAAAGAAAAATCCGATAATAAGAAGCACCGGCAGGAAATTAGCCAAAATTCCGATCCAAGTATTGAGTGCCGATGTATCTTTTATGGTAATTTTTACCTTTGAAGAATCAGTATTTGAATCTTTTAAAATACTGTAAAAGGAGGCTCCAGCCTCTTTTTTGGCTTGGGCTTTTTTATTATCGTTATAGATGATATCAAGCTTGGCATCGGTCACAACGACTTCTTTTACTTTATTGTCTTTAATATCATTTATCACTTGAGAGAGCGAAATTGTTTGCTGTGAAGGACCGTAGGAAAAGTCACCAAGACCGATACTTAAAAATAAAAGGAAGAGAAACAGAAATCCATAGAGAAGAGCATCTTTCCACCCAATACGAAAACCTTGCTTTTTACCTTGTCTTTTTATCTTCATGATAGTCCTGCCTGAGGAGGTAAGGGGCAACCCTCAAAACTTGGAAAATTATAACACACTAGAGCCTCATTTGCGAGACATGTGAGGAACGGGGTCGTAGCCGCCTTTTGCCCAAGGATGGCACCGCAAAATACGCTTTATACCTTTAAAACCACCTCTTATTACGCCGTATGTATCTATCGCTTGGTACGTATACCTCGAACACGTAGGCTCATATTTACATACCTGATCGGTCAAAAATAATACTTTGAAAACTTCGTTATGAAGAAATGAGGTCTTCTGATAAAGAGTTATAAGTTTTAATACTAATCGCTTCATATAGTTTCCCGTTTCAAAAATTCACGATGCATTTCATCAGCATCTTCCCAATCAACCACAATGTCAGTCGTTCTTGAAAAAAAAGACCCTCTTCTGCACATTTTTATCAGTTTTTCGACAACATCTTTCTCACCCTGGAAAACTCCCTCTACCCTTCCGTCTGATAAATTTCGTACCCATCCGTTAATGCCCAATTTTCTTGCTTTTGACCTGACAAATGCACGAAACCCGACTCCTTGAACAAATCCTGAAATATAAACGTGTGCCTGCTGCATAGAAGAACTAAAAATTATGAATTAAGGGATTTCAGGCCCATTTTGACTCGAACTTCATCGACAATCTCTTGAGCGATATTGCGGGCTTTTTCGGCTCCTTCACGTATAACTTTTTCTACATATTCCGGGTCTGCTTCCAGCGAGCTTCTTCTTTCCTGAATTGGCCTCAATTCATCAAAAATCGCTTCAGCTAATTCAGTTTTTATTTCACCATATCGCACTCCTTTGGAAGAATATTGTTTCTCAAGATCATCCCTTTTCTCTTTCCCTTGAAACATCTCTACGAAATCCAGCAGGGTTCTCACCCCTCCAGTTATCTCTACTCCCTTTCCGCTATCAGTTGGTATACGTGCAATCTTGGATTTTATTGTCTCTAAATCATCAGTCAAATTAATATAACTACCCTCAACTGACTTACTCATCTTCCCCTCACCTGTAAGTGACGGTACATATTCGCCTTTTGTCGCAAACCTTTGGGGTTCAGGAAAATCTGTACCATAATCCTGATTAAATCTTCTAGCAATCTCCCGCGCCACCTCCAGATGTGGCTCCTGATCGATTCCTACAGGAACAAGAGACGCTTTATATACCAATATATCGGCAGCCATAAGCGCCGGATAATTTAACAAAGCAAGAGTCGCGTGCTCAGGGTATTGCTTCACCTTATCCTTAAAGGTAGGCAAATGCTGCATTTTGGCAATGGTTACAACCGACGAGAAATAAAAAGCAAGCTCCGTGTGTTGAGGGACCTCAGATTGTTGAAAAATTACAGACTTTTCAGGGTCAAGACCCGCAGCTAGGTAATCTAAAATTACTTCGCGCCTGTTTTTCCTTAGTTCCTCGACATCATATGGCGTTGTGATGGTATGAATATCAGCAACCATATACAGCGTCTGGTATTCAGGATCATCCTGAAGAGTCAGCATACCCTTTACTGCCCCTAAATAGTTGCCAAGATGAAGTCTACCTGTTGCTCTAATTCCTGATAAAACTCTTTTTGTCATATGTACGTATTGTACCAAAATTTTGAGGTAAATGAAGATTTTATTATTTTAAATTTAAAACTTCCTTCTTAAATTGCTCCCCGCGATCTTTATAGTTCTTGAACATCCCAAATGACGCACACGCAGGGGAAAGCAAAACAACGTCCCCGATTTCCGCAATTTCAGCACATTTCCTAACTATTTCATGCATATTATCTATTCCCTCGACAATTCTTACTTCCGACTTCCATGTCCTAATTTTTGACTTTATTTTTTCCCATTCAATCCCAATACCAATAATCGCCTTGATTGTACTCGAATCTGCAATTACTTGTCCCAGCTCTGCAAAGTCGCTATTTTTACTTGACCCTCCAAGAATCAGAATCTTTGGCTCATCAAAGCTCTCAATAGCGGCGGCGGCCGTCTCAGGAGTTGTCGAAAAACTGTCGTCATAATAAGCAACTCCCCTCACGGTATCAACATGCTCAATGCGATGTTCAAGCCCTTTAAATGACTTCAAAACAGGGATAATCGACTTCATTGTTGCACCACCACAAAGGGCGGCAACAGTCGCAGCACATACATTTTCCCAGTTGTGCTTTCCTCTTAAAGCCAGATCTTTTGTCGGCAATATCGATTCATCATGTCCGTCCATCCGAAGGTAGATATTGCTGTCCTTTACAAAACATCCCTGCATAACATCCTGTATGCGGCTTACTTGATACACTCTTCCGACAGTATGAATATCTGATTCGTTACTCGCAGGATAATCCCGGTTCACAATTGCAAAATCCTCTTCACTCTGGAACCTGAATATATTCCTTTTAGCATCAATGTATTCATAAACATCTGCGTGGTAATCAAG
>CAZPUU010000059.1:1216-5540 GCA_964589835.1 uncultured Gammaproteobacteria bacterium | reverse complement strand
GCTGTTCAGGGCTTCTTCTCGATGACTTTGAAGATGATTCAGCAACTTCAACCTTTTCATATTGCTATTGCTTTTGACCGACCCGCTCCTAACTTCCGGAAGGAGTTGTTTAAAGGGTATCAAGCGCAAAGGCCGGCAGTAGACAGCGATCTATCTCCTCAATTCGGTATTATTCAGGACATACTTAAAAAAGCTAGAATTGCCACGTATGCTGTAGATGGGCTTGAGGCGGATGACATTATTGGTACGATTGCTGAAAAGGCGAAAGAGACCGGACATCTTGTCTATATCATTACAGGGGATCGCGATATGCTTCAATTAGTCAACGGCAAGACCAAGGTTCTTGCTCCAATTAAAGGAATCTCTGAAATGACGCTTTTTGATGCGGAGAAAGTGCGGGAAAAATACGGTATTAATCCATCGGAATTCATAGAGCTAAAGGCGCTTATGGGGGACTCGTCAGATAATTATCCCGGAGTTACCGGAGTCGGTCCAAAGACAGCCTCAACTTTAATAAATGAGTATAAAACAATAGATAACATCTATAAAAATATAGAAACGATTAAGGCAAAAAATCCTAAATTAGCACAAAAACTCATTGACGGAGAATCAAATGCCAGACTTGCGCATCAATTGGCGACCATCTTAACGGAAGCCCCATTTGAGTATGACTTTGAAGATTGCAGTATGAAGAAGATGAACATCGTAGATTTCAGAAAGGCTCTGGAGAGCTATGAATTCAAAACTCTTCCAAAAAGGCTTGATGAAGTGTTTGGGAATGATGGAAAAATAGCTAACGATAAAATGGGTCAAATGAAACTCCTTTAAGTTATCGGGGTTAGCTGATATGGAAAAAAAAATTAAGGTTGCCATAGTTCATGATTATCTCAAGGAATACGGTGGGGCTGAGAGAGTGCTCGAGGAACTGTTGAAGGTATTTCCCCAAGCAGAAATATTTACAACGCTGTATGCCCCCGAATATTTAGGACCTCACAGGAAGAGATTTGAGGACTACACGATTCACACTTCTTGGTTTCAAAAGCTTCCTTACAAGCAAAAATTCATCTCCCCATTGCGCATTTTGTCCCCTTTTGCATTCAGGAGTTTGAACCTTGCCGGGTTTGATGTAATAATCGTCAGTCAAACAGGAGCATATTTTCCTAATTTAGTAAGAAAAGGCAAAGCCAGGCTTATTTGCTATACCCATACCCCTCCGCGGTATTTGTATGGGTATAGAACTGCTCGGGAGGTAAAAAACCTCTTTGCAAAAATAGCTTCAAGTTTTGTGTTTCATTTTTTGAGAGTTGTCGACCATGAATCTTCAAAAAATGTGGACCAATTTATTGCCAATTCTGATGAAGTGAAGGCACGGATTGAAAAATTTTACCGTCGTAGTGCAGTGGTTATCTATCCACCGGTTACACTCCCCAATGTTGTGAGGGGGAAGAAGGAAGATTATTACCTCGCCGGAGGCAGGCTCGCCCGTGCAAAAGGAATGGATGTAATCGTTAAAGCGTTTAACAAAAATGGAAAGCTACTTAAGATATTCGGGAAAGGGTTTGCCGGATATGAAGAAGAGTTGAGAAGTATAGCGCACAAAAATGTAGAATTTGTAGGAGAAGTAGACGATGAGAAAAAATTTGAATTCATGAGTCAGGCAAGAGCTTTCGTTTTCGCTTCATACGATGAAGATTTTGGGATAACACCCGTTGAAGCGATGGGAGTGGGTGTGCCGGTTGTTGCATACAGATCGGGTGGGGTAAAAGAGACAGTTATTGATGGGAAGACGGGGGTGTTTTTTGATGAGAATACTCCAGAAAGCTTGAATAAAGGAATTGAAAGGTTTGAATCATTGAGCATAGATAGTGACAATTGCGTCCAGCAAGCTGAAAAATTCTCTGAAAAAGAATTTGACAGAAAAATATTGGAGGTCGTGAAAAATGCCTGAGTTACCGGAAGTAGAAACTCTTAAATTGGGCCTTCAGAAGTATGTCGTTGGAAAAGAAATAGTTGGGGTAAATGTAATTGATAAAAAACTTCTCACAGGTGATCCAAAAGACATTATTGGTGCCACGGTAAATGACGTCAAGAGGTATGCAAAAGGGATTGTTTTGGAGCTATCAAATGGTACTGCTGTCGCGTATCACATAAAACTTACCGGTCAGCTGATATACAGAGACGAACAAACAAAAGATTTGGAGGTTCTTAAGCCTACACCCTCAAAAGTACCCAATAACTTTACCAGAGTCGATATTCTTTTAAGCCAAAATTCCCATCTCTATTTTCAAGAGGTACGGGGTTTTGCATGGATGAAGATAGTAAAGCTTAGTGAAGTGAAAGATCTTCCTTTCTTCAAAACGTTGGGACCGGAGCCGATACCCTCACCTGGATCAGGAACAAAACTTCTAACCGAGGATTTATTCCAAGGTATAGTAAAAAGTTCAAATTTACCGATAAAGGTGCTTCTCATGGAGCAGAAAAAGATAGGTGGTATCGGGAATATCTACGCAAATGACGGACTTTTTGATGCAAAAATTGATCCAAGACGAAAAGCGAAAAGTTTGAACAGTGAGGAAACAGCCAGGCTATATCATTCAATGCTGAAAGTTTTGGAGAAAGGTATGAAATATAGGGGTTCATCCGAGCTTAATTTTGTTGATGTTTTGGGACAAAAAGGTGAATATCAGAATCATTTTTTGATATATGGGAGAAAAAATAAGCCGTGCAGGCGGGAGGACGGTGGCATAGTCGAAAAAGTATATCTTGGAGGACGGGGAACATTTTTTTGTTCTAGTTGTCAGCACTAAAACTTCTTGATGTTGCAGGCTTTAACCAGAGTATTCAAGTTGAAAAAGAGCGAAGCAAAAAGTGTCATGATCGAAAGAAAATAGAGTTCAATTCCATGGAATGGAAGAGAGGCAAGGGCGGCCGAGAGTCCCACAATTGAAGCAATTGAAAGACCGCACGAAGCACATCCTGTTGCCGCCAGAGAAATAAGCCCCGTACCAAATGCAATGTGGAGACTACCTAGTGAAGCAAGAAATTTCATTTTCCGAAGAACCAGTTCTATATTTAGCCCGAAAAGTATGGCAGTAATTGAAAGAAGAATGATATCTCCGGCGGAAATTGCTTGAAAAGACCCAAAAAAGATCAATAAAAGGACGCGTACTTTTGAAAGGATTTCGTAGTCGCTTGCCAGGAAGCTCCAAAACGATTTATAGTTGATAAAAATTATTGATATTGCAAGATATGATGCACCGAAAAAAGCGGATTTTAACAGAAAATGTCTTTTTTGAGCCTCAAGTGTAAGTACTTTCAGGAGAAAGAGGAGATGTTCCACTTTACTATTTTAACTCTTCTTCGATGATTGCTTTAAATGATTCGAAAGGTAAAGCACCAACAAGTTGTTTACCGTTGATGTAAAAGGTTGGGGTTCCGCTGACACCTACTGCACTTCCTGCGGATGTGTCTTCATCTACATTTTTCTGGTATTTTTTGGAGGTGTAACAGCTATCAAATGAAGAAGTGTCGAGTCCAAGTTCCCCGGCCCATTTCGTATAGTCGGCATCGGTTGAGGTGCTTGAGGTTCCGGCAACAGTTGCGCTAAATATCTTGTCATGCATTTCCCAAAATTTACCTTGTTCGTTGGCGCACTCGGCCACAAGAGCGAGGGGAGTTGCTTTGGGATGGAATGGGAGTGGGTAATGCCTGTAGTATATTTTCATCTTTCCTGTATCAACGTACTCTTTTATGAGCTGAGATAGGGTTTCTGAATAGAATCTTCCACAGAATGGACATTCAAAGTCGGAGAATTCGACCATCGTCACCTTTGCATTCTGGTCTCCTTTTACTGGTAAATGCCCCATTTTAAGATCTTTTTTCACTTGCTCTGGGTCTGGAGCTGCAGGTTCCTCAGGTGCCTGCGCGTTCTGGGCTTCTGGGGCAGCAGGTGCTACAGCCACACTTCCTTTCTGAAGCATTTCAACTTTTGCAAAGAGGTAGCCGATAACAAGAAAGGCAATAAGCAGTAGAATATATACAATCTTTGAGCCTATTGATTGGATAGGTAAGTTCATCAAAGCCTTTCCAATGTTCGGTTTTCCCAGGGTCTTTTTGGTTGGCATATGTAACAATATGCCAGATGCGAGAATGCATGTCAAGCCGTTACTAATAGGAAACCAATAGTATTTGTGTTTGGTACTCCTTTTTGGTATAGTATGCGAAAGTAACACCCAATAAACAGGTTATAATGCCTGTTTTTTTGCGGGTAATTTATGGCTAGCAAGAAAGAAAAAATTGTACTTTCTCTCGGTGGATCACTTGT
>CAZPUU010000059.1:0-1116 GCA_964589835.1 uncultured Gammaproteobacteria bacterium | reverse complement strand
GAGTCGGTCGTTGTTGCAGCCGGATGGAAGCCAGGCTGGTCTACTGACTTCTGCGCGACACTTGTGTGTGATGACTATAACGTTTCAAAAATTGTGAACATGAGTAATATCGACATGGTATACAGCCAAGATCCCAAAAAGTTTCCCGATGCCACTCCGATAAAAAAAGCTACATGGCAAGAATTTCGGGAACTGGTCGGAGATAAATGGATCCCGGGAATGAATGCTCCATTTGATCCAATTGCGGCTAAAAATTCTCAAGAGCTTGGACTTACAACCGTTATTCTTAACGGAAAAAATCTTACCAATTTGCAAAATTATCTCGAAGGGAAAGAATTCGTCGGGACTATCGTTAAAGGATAACTTCACTGTAATTATTCGCGTTTCTCAAAAAGTTTTAGTACACTAGTCACATGGCGGAGTTTGATCCATCAATACTTAAAAAGCTCTACACCCCATCAAGAGATTCTCACAAAGGACAGAATGGCAAAGTTATGCTTATTGCCGGGAGCAAGTTGTTCCATGCAGCCTCAATTTGGCCGTTAACCGTCATGTCTCGTATGTGCGATATGGTTTTCTATGCCTCGGTTGTTGATAACAATGAGATCGTCAGCCGGATGAAAGAACAGTTTTTGAATGGGATAGTTATCCCGAGAGAAAAAATAGATGACTATATGCTTGAGGCTGAATGTGTGTTGATAGGGCCAGGAATGCCTCGGGAAGAGGGAATCCAGCAAGGCGATGACGATACCAAGGTTCTTACCGAGAGTTTGTTGAAAAAATACTGTGAAAAAAAATGGGTGATTGACGGGGGAAGTCTTCAAACAATTGACCCCGTAACACTTCCTCCAACCACAATAATAACTCCTCACATCGGAGAATTCGAAAGACTATTTGGAATAAATATCGGAAATCTTGATCTTGAGCAGAGAATGCAGGTGGTTGAGGAAACGGCAAAAAAATATAATCTTGTGATTCTCTCGAAGGGGGAAAAAGATATTGTCTGTTCGCCAACAGAATGTGCGATTATTTCAGGAGGAAATGCGGGTATGACAAAAGGGGGAACGGGAGATGTTTTGGCGGGGCTTGTTGCTTCACTTTACGCCAAAAATGATG
>CAZPUU010000058.1:0-5642 GCA_964589835.1 uncultured Gammaproteobacteria bacterium | reverse complement strand
AGTGCCATATTAATGTGTTTGTTCATATTGAATAGCTGCGAGTAGGTCATGTTTACGATTGGGAATTCTAAGTTTTCCTCCTGAACTTGTATTTTCGGTGAGTATTGTCTTAAAGTCAACCGGATTGATCCATTTGACTGTTGTTTTCTTGTTAAAGTTAACTATAAGTTCTCCCTGCGCTTTTTCTAAATAAAGAATTGACATATGCTTATTTACCTTTGAACAAGCAAAACCAGTTGCGGATTGTACTTCGATCCTCTTGTCTGCAGTAAATGGCATTTGATATGCTAGTTTTTCGAGAAACTTTCTGGACTGACCCAATTGTGTTGCTCCTTTATAGTTAACTGCTTTCTTAAACGTTGATTTCCCCCAATGCTCCATAAAATTGTCTCCATGTTCAATTTGCCAAACACCGTGTGCCCCATACGCGTGGCCGATAGCGCCGGATAAGATGCAAGTCCAAAAAGCTCTTCTTTGGTCATACTCCGTAAAATTTCCCAGTATTCCTTCATACCATGGTTCGAGGTTAATTATTGGAGTTAAGGAATTTCGAATCTTTTCTTTCATATAGAAAATACTGTCCTTGCTGTGTCCTGACTGGATGGAGTCAAAATCGAGCGAGTCACTTCCTACAAGCTCAAACACTGACTTTTTTTGGGAGATGTGTGCGGTTAGCAGCCGTTGAAAGGAATTTCTTCCTTTAATATAGTTTGCAACCTCTTTCCATTTCCTGGCTCTGATTTCAAGAAGAGTTGTATCGTCGGGTTTGTGAACGAGCAAATTTCTCATTCGCCTCAATTTTAGAATAAGATATGAAGGAATAATCTGCATCCATTTTCTGCTTTTTTCCTTATCACCAAATCCTTCAAGAAAAACATCAAGCTCCCCAGCCAGTGAAAAAATTACCGGATAAGCGGAATAGCGGGCAATAATTTCGTTCCAAAAAATTTTCGTCTTTTCGACTCCAATTATGTCAATATGTTGTCCCCAGCCTCCAAAAATCACCGGAACAAGCCCTGCTATTACTATTTCTTGAATCCTCTCATCAAGAGCGTCAAAATATGTAGGATTTGGGAGTAAGTTACTCAGAAAGGGAAGGCCCTTTTCATTTGCGGCTTGCTTGGAATTGAAATTTATCTCCGGAGGTGTGCCGGCTACAATTTGGATTGCCGAAAATCCTTGCTTTTTCCGGAAAGCAAGATATTTTTTAAATTCAGGAAGTAAGATCCTGCTTGTTGCCCCGTACCACAAGGTGTCGGCAAGATAGAAAAACGGCTCTCCATTTGCATGAATCAAGCTTTTTTTGTTCTTGCTTAGGCAAATTCCTCCCTTTTTAAGCAGAATATTGGTGCCTTTGTATGAGCCAATTGCGAAGCTGCCATTTTCACCAAAAATTTTATACTTGTATCTTCCCTCACTGCCGGAAAATCTAAAAAAGCTTTTTCCTCCACCCTTTGTAAAGGTATAAACGGTAATTTTTTTTCCGGATTTTGACACACTAACTTTCGAATGGTGAGTGTAGCTACCCTTTAACTTTACTTCAAACGGAACGTTTGCTTTGTGCATAATATTTTTTTCTTTCCTAACGATAGGATGGAAGAATCCGGGGGAAAGTAACACTGAAGTCAAAAAATCCTTTTTTTGGTGCATGGGCAAGTCCAAGAAGCATTGTTGCTGCATTTACATCAAGCTTTACATCTCTCATTTTAAGACTTTCACCCTGCTTGATATCCCTCTGAACCAACGCTTTTTCCGACAGACCAATAGGCAGTAGATATTTTGAGGCTGTTGCGTTGTCTATCTCTCCATAAGTCATGTCTCCGCCGATTCCATCGAGCAATTCACCTTTCTTAATGTTTCTTTTGGCTACGGTGACTGTTTGCGTACTCAACGTAGAATTATTAATTGTCTGTATTTTGTAAAGAACGACCATGGCTATAGTTTGCGCCACTTCAAGATGACACAGATGATAAGGTTCAAACAGAAGGTAATACGGTCCTTCTCCAAGGCTTAAATACTTGAGATAGTTGATTTGATTCGGATCCTTGTGCTTGGCAAGAATGAATATTCCCGGAAAGAGATTGAGTCCTATCGCATAATCCACCACTCCGTTTTTCGGCAATTTTGAAAAATCGTATTTCGTGAGAAGGTCTTTCAGCTCTTCTACTTGAGTTCCTGTCATTCCTCTTTTTCTTACCTTCATATTGAAATAATTTGCAACGAGATTCATTTCAATTGACTGTTTGGTGCCATCGGTAAATGAGGTAGTCTGTCTTACATTAAGACCCTTGTCGTCAGCCCATTTTTGCATTTGAGCTTGAGTAGCTTTTGTATTCATAAACCTCTTCATGTTTCCCGCAACGACAATCTCAAATCCCATGAGCTTTGCTTGTGCAATCAGTCTGGTAAGACTTCCCGGCTGGTCTCCGAGAACATCAGTGATAATAAGACCTTTCTTATCTGCTATTTTTTTTAATTCAAGTCCGACGGTCGCCTGCAATTCCGGATTCATGGTTACCAGATGTTTTTTTGCGTTGAGAGCGGCAAGCGCGATTTCGGTACCATATGCAACAGTGCCTGTTACTTCCATAACCACGTCTGCTTTCACTTTTTTAATGAATTCAAGATCATCGGTAACGGAAATTATGCCCGCTTGAGTGTTTTTCGAAACGGAATCCGGAGAGTCAGCTACCATTGCTTTTAGTTTTTTTGAGTTCAGAAAGTTAACAGTTTCTTGCGGCCTTCTTGAAATAATAAGAGGGATTCTAATATTGGGAATCTGTTGCACGCCTGAAACGAATCCAAAACCCATGAAGCCTAACCCGCAGACAATAACGTCTATAGGTTTTTTTAAATTTTCCAAGTCATTCAGTAAAAGCTGATGCATAGGGTGCATTATACCCTATAGTAGAACTAATTTCAAGTCAAGTCAGCGTTGATTGGGGTACACTTCCTTCGTGTTGAGTTGATTTACGTATTCAGGTTTAAGCTCATAGATATCTGCAAAAGGATACTTTTCCACCAGCATATATTTCTCCAGCCCTTTGTTTTTTTGAAGCTGACTAAATGTAGAATCATTCAGGTCATTTGTGCGCATAATTATCCACCTTGCCCACCTGTCCGGCGAGGAAGTGGCGGCAATCCAGTAGCTGCCTGTTCCTTCGTGGATGAATTTTTTCATAGGCAATCCCGATGAAAAAATGATCGCGTCATGTGAGGCAGCGGAAATAAGAACAAATCCTTCCTTTTCTTTTGCATTTCGGTTTAGCCAGCCGGACACTTCTGAAACATTCTTTTGCGAAGATCCTACCCTCGCATCGTCGATAGTAACAGCATCTTGGCTTGTAAATATGAAAAAGGCCATGAGAAGTATGAGGCCCAAGAATCCATACTTTAGTTTTCCGGCTTTTTGAATTAGATATCCTGTAAAAATAGCAACAGCAGGCATAAGTACTATGCCGTAGCGGACATTGAACCATGTATTACCTGAAAGCCCTTGGATAAAGAGAACCGATTGGCCCATATAAAGAGCCAAAATGTTAAATAGTAAGGGTGCAAAGAGTGAAAATGAAGCCAGTTTTACCCCGGCACTAAATTTCTTGTCCAGAAAAAAGATCAAACTTCCGATAAAACCAAGAATCAGCAAAAATGTGTTGCTGTTGTAGGCTAATGCATACAAATATACCTGGATCGAAAACAATAAATTACCTTTAGTCAGCAAATTTCCGGCAGCCTCAAGCTGAGTTTGTTGCGTGTATGCGGCGTATGGGCCATAGATAAAATAAAGCGGATCCTTAAAAATGACAAGGTTCCACAAAAACCACAAAAAGATTCCCAGACCACCAAGAGTTGAGAAAAAAACAAACTTTCCTTCTGCTGCCTTAAAACCAAGTTTTTTGTAGGTGTGAAGAAAAACGAAAATTCCCATCATGAGAAACAAGAACCACCCGTCATAACGGACAAGTGTTGCCAGCATTACCCAGAATGACGCCATAACGAGATTCAATAGGTTGTTTTTTTGATACCAGACGAGTAGTTCAAATGATGCGGCAGTCATCGTTGCGATCAGCAAAAGCTCGGTCATCGCAGTTGATTGCATATAAAGGACATTCAGATTTGCTGTAAAAACAGTTACTGCAGTCAGTCTTCCAAGAGCTGAGATGCCAAGTCTTTTTAAATACGTATAAATAATAAGTGCTGTTGCAACAAAAGAAACCATCGATTGGATTGCGCCGGAAAGGCCCGAGTGCCACATGAAATCACTCCAGACCGTTGGAACCATAAGAAGATGAGGTAGCGGGAGCCACACCGAACCAAGCTGAGCAAAACCGGGCTTTAGGTTTTCCACTACTCTTCTCCCAATGTCTAAATGTGAACGTGCGTCATTGTATGAAAGACCGAGTCCGTTATTGAGATATACAAGATAGCTTATACCCGATATAGCAGCTAAAATAGCCAATAAAACTATAATATCGTATTGTTCAAGGAAGGATCTAACTGATTTTATTGTCTTTTCAGATAACTTGGTTGATAGATTAAATTTCATGATTTTCTCCTTTTTTTACAATTGCAAGAGTAGCTATAATCAATCCCAACACAAATACTCCCGATGAGTAGAGTATCAAATATGACTGGGCGTTCAGGTACGGCGAAAGGTAGAGATTATAAACTAAAGAACTTGCCTGATTCTTGCCTATAATTTGTGAGTTGTACTCCGAAGTATAAGGAATCGGGTCTGGTAAATTCACGGCCTCAACTTTTGGAGGAATTGCATTTGTTGTCATTGCACCCAACGCGCTGGTGTAGACACTAAATGCAAATAGGGCAAGAAAAGCTGAATACATGATGTATCTTCTCTTAAAGAGATAAAAAACAATTGGCGTGGCAGCGCTTAGAAGAGCTGCTGATGGAATAAGGTAGCGGGGACCGAATGCCCAGCCACCCCAAGGATCGCCGAACATGGAATACAAAACAATGTTAAGTATTATCACAATTAAAACAACTGCAGCAAGAGAGGAGTTTTTTCCCTTCTTGTACACTAAAAACAACCCTGCGATACCAAGAAGAATAACCGGACTGTAATAAATCCAGGCTCTCTCGTTACTGATAAGGAGCGTGTAAAAGCCCTTTATTTGCTCTCTGGTATCAAATGGAAGTTCTATGCCACCTCGCCCCAAGGTTTCACCCTGATCTGTCTCTGCGATCTCCTTATCGTTATCAGCCTGAATCTTGAATGCATCGCTTCTGCCTACCGATTGAGCAAGAGTTGTGTAACTTCCTGTTGTCTGCTTGTTATAGTAGCCAAAGAGCATAACTAATGGAATAAATCCTAAGAGAAGAAAAAGCACAGAAAGTCTGATTGACATTTTTTTGACCTCCTTCACCTTGGTGAGAGAAAAATTCTTTGCCAAAATCCAAATTCCCACTGGAATCATAAGTATTAATGCCGGTACGTCCAAAAGTAGTGCTACCCCTGCAAGAATTCCGAATAGTAAATTGTTCAACCACCCTGCTTTTCTGGAAGCGATTAAGATTCCCGCAACAAGGACCGTTACACTCATGTGGTGTTGTGTCAGGGTTTGGGAATACGCAAGGGCGTTGGTCGCAAAGGTAAAGGTAAGTCCGGCAACAAGACTACTCCA
>CAZPUU010000057.1:0-5649 GCA_964589835.1 uncultured Gammaproteobacteria bacterium | reverse complement strand
CAGGATAGCTGCGTGAAGCAGTTTGTACCCCTTGCGGGGGGAAGCTGAATCAGACAATAACCGGCCGCATGGCCGGCAATTGCCTGGCCGATGGTCGGTGAATCTAATAGCTAACCTCCTAGGAGAGGTTCCCGGAATGCCAATCGCGTCCTTTCTAATATCGCGAGTAAATTTGGCTTACGGTACCGGGCAGCGCGCACCATGGCAGCTTAATGCATGGTACGCTGTGTCCGGTACTATAAATACCAAAAAATAAGTGCACTATGTCAAAGAGCCATTGCCGGACTTCAAAAAACCATGCAAAACGGTTAGTTCAAATCAAAACAATGTCCTAGCAAAAAGAGTTTGAAATCTTAAAGTTAGGGAAGGGAGCTTTTTTTTGCGTTCTTAGGGATGGTGTCAGTAAGAGGGTGGATGAGAAAAGCTGCCTTCTCTAGCCTCAATTTTGTTATTCGCTAATTGTTGATTTCTTTCTTAGTACAAGACCGGTAATTCCCGCAGGGATAAGTCCAAGCAAAGGAAGCATTTCAGGTCCGGTATTTGGAATATTTTTTACAGGTACTTTGTTATAAACCTGAGGTGCAGGAGTTGCAGTAATCATTCTGGTAATACAAACCTGTGAAGAATCGGAAGCACTTGCTCCATTTGATTCAAGTGCATTTACCTGATTGATAACACAAACTGTTGCCTGATCTTGAGGAAGCAATTTGTCCTCAACGATTTTTGTCGTGATGAGTTGCTCAATTTTATTTCCAGGTTGGATGTTGTTGAGTGTAAAAGTTACTTTCTTGGTATTTTGATCATAAGTTCCAACACCTGAAACAAAAGTAAGATATTGAGGAAGGGTATCTGTGATAGTAATAGAATCAATTTTAGTAGAGCCGGTGTTGGCAACTACCAATTTAAAGATGACAGTGTCATTCGCTTGGAATCGTGCATCATTTGCTGTGAGGTTTTCTACGAATTCACCGCCCTTGTTATTTTTTTGAACGAATTTTTCAAGTGAGAATTTGATCTCTTTATCGCAAACTTCTCCTCCTCCATATATAACCTGACATCTGCTTCCTGAAGCAGATGCTGGAAGAGCCGCCGAAAATATAGCTGCTGCCGATAAAGTTGTAACTGCCAATGTTTTAAAATTCATATAAAGTTCGTTATTAATTCCCACAGAATTATTTGTGTAGTTCTGTAAGAATTCAGCATTTTAACACGGGAAAAGTGCAATGTCAAGTGCTATAGGACGCAATGATTGAACCAATATACTAATTCCTATGACTAAAACGTAACCTATAGCATTAAAACCCATTGTAATATTATGAGATGTATAACACGGCGCTTTCTTTGAGACAGCGTCTATTTCATTATTGACAAGTAGGTGGGAGCGTGATTAAATATTGATGCTTCGATAAATTTTCCAGATATTTGTACCTCATTCTATGAGCCCAGTTAAAAAATCTCAAGTTGTAGAAGAAGTTGCCTTGCAGGACGAGGGCGATTCGTCTGTGGCACAAAACTCAGAACAGCCTCAATATTACGATCGGGGAGAGCGTGATTCACGATATTCACGACAGGATCAACCTACAGAAGTAGTAGCAGGAATACTCGATATCAAGCCCGAGGGACATGGATTCTTGAGGCCAAAATTTCGACCATCGGAAAAAGATATTTATATATCTTCATCGCAAATCCGCCGTTTTTGGCTCAGGAATGGGGACTTTGTTGAAGGTCTTGGCCGTCCGCCAAAGGATAATGAGCGGTATTATGGGTTACTCAAGATTGAGAAGATTAATGGCAACATTGCAGCTGAAGGTGTGAAGAGGGTCTATTTTGAAGATCTTACCCCAATTTATCCTATTAAGCAGCTTGTGCTTTCAACAGGAAAAACCCCGCTCTCGACCCGTATTATAGATATAGCAAGTCCTATAGGGTTTGGACAAAGAGGAATGATCGTATCTCCTCCGAAGGCAGGCAAGACCACTATATTAAAGGATCTAGCTGCAGGAATTGCCGAAAATTTCCCTGATGTTCATCTCATGGCATGTCTTATAGGTGAGAGACCGGAAGAGGTAACCGACATCTCCCGTTCTGTAAAGGGTGAGGTTATTGCTTCAAATTTTGATGAACCACCGGAAGCACAGACAAATGCTGCAGAAATAGCACTCGACCGTGCAAAGAGACTTGTTGAAGGTGGAGCTGATGTTGTCATACTTTTGGATTCAATTACCCGTCTTGCACGTGCCTACAATCTGTCAATTGAGCCTTCAGGAAGAACCTTAACCGGAGGATTTGATCCGGCAGCTTTGTGGCCGGCGAAAAGATTCTTTGGAGCTGCCAGAAAATGTGAAGAAGGCGGCTCGTTGACCGTCATAGGAACTGCGTTGGTCGATACAGGTTCAAGAATGGACGATTTGATATACGAAGAATTCAAGGGAACAGGTAATATGGAATTGCATCTTGACCGCAGATTAGCTGAAAGACGTATTTTCCCGGCTATTAATGTAGAGCGCTCAGGTACAAGAAAAGAAGAGTTATTGTTAGACGAGAAGAACTACAAAAAGATTGCAACCATGAGGCGAATGATGGACGTATTGGGACCTGATGAGAGGACTCAAATACTTATTGAAAGACTATCCCAGACAGATACAAATGAAGACTTCCTCAACGGTCTTGGAAAAGAATAGGCTCATCAGTTGCTTCTTTTACGCTCATTTGATACACTAGATCCTTCTTATGCGTCATGCACACCAAGGGTTTCCCATGGGTAAAAACGGACAAAACCCGTCATTTTTCCGCAAAATTAAGCCAGTTATAGAGGCTGTTTCCTATACCAAGAGTGAATTTGCCTCATTTATGCTTTTTCTCTCTTCCTATACTAAGGAAAAGGTAATGTTCTTTTCAAATATCTTTGAGAAAAATAAAAATACGGTTGTTAAATCAATCCTTATAAAAAGAGGGAAAAGAAATAGGTTCTTTCTGCATGTGTCCGCAATGGCTGTTTTATCCTTAGGTGTGTTGATTTCTCCGCTTATTACGGAGCAGAATCCATTTTCGGAGAATGAAGACCTGCTTTCGTTTGCTCAGGATATCTCCTCAGAACAGCAGAATTTGGCTCCACAAGATGTATTCCAGACTCAATTATCGGAAAAGCCCAGAGCCGAGATCGTAACCTATAAAGTTCAAAAAGGAGATACGTTGTCGGGAATTGCCAAGAAATTTAACGTTTCTGAGGATACTCTGAGGTGGAGAAATGGTCTTCGAAATGACGCTATCACCGTAGGAGATACACTTGAAGTATTGCCGGTTACCGGCGTTGCCCATAAAGTTGCAAGCGGGGATACTATCTATTCAATTGCCAAGAAGTACAGTACCAACCCACAGGGAATTGTTGACTTCCCATTCAACGATTTTGCCGATCCACAGACGTTCTCATTGGTCATAGGGCAGACTGTTATTGTTCCTGAAGGAGTGCAACCCCAGGCTCAGCCCACCTACGTGGCCCGAAGGAGTTATACCCCAACCGGTCCTGTTGTGATATCCGGTGCAGGATTTACGTGGCCTGTCAGGGGTACCATGAATCAATACTTTAGCTGGTACCACAAAGCCGTTGATATAGGATCTCCTGTCGGAACTCCGGTAGTTGCTGCTCAAAGCGGTACGGTAAGCTATGCAATAGCTGGAGGATGGAATTACGGATACGGTACTCATGTTATTATTACTGGAAGCAATGGGTATCAGACGCTATATGCTCACATGAGTGGACTCAATGTAAGTAGTGGCCAGTCTGTGACTGCAGGCGCAACCGTGGTAGGTTGGGTGGGCATGACAGGAAGAACCACCGGTCCTCATCTTCACTTCGAGGTACGCTCGGGCGGAGGCCTGCTTAATCCGTTGAGCTTCTTGCACTAGGTATTAAAGTTATCGCTATGTGCTTATTCATTACTTGCAATCTAGAACACTTAAGTTCAATTTATGCTTTGATTTGAGTTGAGCGGACGATTATCTAGGATTTTTTCAACGGAATTTGCGATCAGGATGAGATAAATGTGTTTTTGTATCCGATTCGCTATCGCTCTTCCGAATTAGATTTGACTTGTATGTTCTATCAGCGAGCTGAGAGAAGTGCAGCAGAATTGAGTTTCAGTCACTTTGTCTTATATGCAATTACCTCAGTGATGTTTCTTGTAATAATGACTGCAGTCTTTATTGTGCTACGGTTGGGGTAGGAGATACTTTAGTTGCTCCACTCGTTGGAGTAGGTGTCGGTTGTCCTTCCGGTGGTTCCGGAATGTTTACGCGTGGATCTTTTGGAGGAAACTCTGCCTGAGGTTTGTCGACGGTCAAGGGTGTCGTATCGGTAGTTGGTTGCTTTGTTGATGCCTGCTCCTGATTTTGATTACCGATTTTGTCCTGAAGAGCTTTGATTTCTTTGTTAATTACTTCAAGATTGGGTTTGTCGTTTGCTACCAGTTGTCTTACAGCTTGGTATTGTACGAGAGCGTTTTGGAAATCATTTTTCTGTTCAAATACGTGTCCCAGGTTGTAGTATGCGTTTGCATAATCCTGTTTATTCTGGATTGCGATAGTAAATTGATTTTGTGCCTGTTCCCACTGTTGAAGTTGATAGAAAATCCCACCAAGTTCGATGCGAAGACCGGGATTTGCCGGATTGAGCAAAATTGCCTGTCCGTACGAATCGATCGCGAATTGTTCTGCATTTTCACCAACCCCAATAAGATTTCTGTATATTTGACCGAGATTTTGCCAATTGAGTGAGCTATATTGAGAAAGAGTTACGGCCTGACGGGCAGAGTTAATACTCTGTTGTAAAAGTCCTATTATGTTATTTTGAACTTCTTGAGTTGGCTGAGTTGATCCCTGAGCGCTTACGATATTTGCAGCAAGAGCGAGATTGATTTGGGAGAAAAGACGATAGTAGTCGCTCCTGTAGGGATATTCATTGATAGCCTGTGTTTGGAGGTTATATGTTTCGGTTCCGCTCTGAAGAGCGGTTTGAGAGAATGAACGTGCAAATTTGATATCGGAATTAGTCAGTGCGACAAATCCTTTCCGTGGAGTAGCACCGGCACCTGCGGCGTAAAAGAGTACATATGCTGCCACTGCAAGCGCTATTAGAAACACAACAACAGGAAGGAAGAGTCCCCCTTTGTTTTTCTTACTGTGCTCATCATTGAGTGAGATAAGCCCCTGTTGAAGAGTAACGATGTTGAGTGTTATCGTTTCAAATCCTTTTGCATTCTCAATTCCCCTGTGGGCAACAAAAAGACTGAGGAGTGCAAAGAGAAGGAACACCATCGAATACGAAAAGGGAATTAAAAGTGTCAGGATAAATACTGCAAGCGTTGAGAGGAATAACGGGTTTGACGGACTTGCTTTTGACCTGATGAAATTGGCGAATATAAAGGCGAATGCAAAGACTCCAAGTACGCCGGTTGTTGCAAGAAGCTCTAATATATAGGAAGAAGAGAACGCAAAGGTCAGATTCCAGAACGGGTAAGAATTAAAGGCAGGTGAGATGAACCGTGTAAAATCCATGGAAAATGTTCCGTATCCTGATCCCAGCAGAAGTGACTGTGCTGTTCTTTGAGCATCCTGGCTGATAGCGGCAAATGCTACTTGAAAGCCATGGTT
>CAZPUU010000056.1:0-5848 GCA_964589835.1 uncultured Gammaproteobacteria bacterium | reverse complement strand
GCGTCTTCTTTGTTGAGTTGGAACGTGTTTATTACTAAATCGTAATAATCCCGATTCAGGTATGTCCAGCTTGGGTCGCCATTTGCATAGAGCCGTTGCCATTTTTCAAGGTCGTTTTTTTCTCTTTCGATTACCTCTTCTTTGGCCTTGTCTACAGATATTCCTTCCCTGTTTACGAGTCTGTCGATTCTAATTTGAGTCTGATCGGCTCCATTATGGTCTTCGCAAATTACTAGGATTTTGTATATGCCTTCCATTCCTTGTGCATTAAATCCCGCAAGTTTTGTTTCCAAGATAATATTTTTATCTTCCTGGAGAATTTTTTTAAGTTGCCTGTCAAATAGAACATCTTCTTCATCTGGCCGAAGGTCGGTATCTTTTGGTGATAGTTGCATTTTGGCTCTTACCGCCTCCCAAAAAATTTCTCCGCCTTCGATATGTTTCCACCCCAATGAATGCGAAAGTTGCTTGGCAAGAGTTGTTGATCCTGAAGCGATTCTCCCTGAAATTGCGACTATTCGGATATTAGGATTCATATTATTTGAAAAACATATTATACACCTAGAACGTTGATCGATGAAGAGCTATTGCGGCTGATTTGATTGTGCCTTTTTCCCTAAGAGGAGCGTTTCCTCGACGAGTCTATTCGAGTAGCCGAACTCATTATCGTACCAAGCAATAACTTTTAGCATGTTTCCTCCAACAACCTGCGTCAGGGAAAGGTCTGCTATCGATGAATGGGAATCCCCAATAATATCCGAGGAGACTATTGGGTCATTTGTTACGGTAAAAATGCCTTTCCAGCGTGGATTTTCCGAAGCTTGCTTGAGTACTGCATTCACTTCTTCAACGGTTGTATCTCTTTTAAGTAAAAACGTAAAATCAGAGAGAGATCCTACCGCGGTTGGAACCCGGATGGCCAATCCGTTAAATATGCCTTGAAGCTCAGGTATGGCTTTTGCTGCTGCTATTGTTGCTCCGGAAGACGTGGGGATAATGTTTTGGGCTGCAGCCCTTGCCCTTCTATAGTCTTTATGTCCTCCGTCGTGCACATTCTGGTCCGATGTATAGGAATGAATAGTAGTCATCATTGCTTTTTCGATCCCGAATGTTTCGTGAATGATCGCTGCTACTGGAGCGATACAGTTCGTGGTGCAAGATGCATTGCTGACGATATTCTCCAGTTGATGTCCGTTTTCCTCGTTGAGATTAACCCCCAATACATAGGTGGACCCGCTCTCCTCATCCTTAAATGGGGCGGATAAAATAGCACTCTTTGCTCCCGCATCTAGATGCGCTTGGATTTTCTCTTGGGTTGTAAATGCCCCGGTTGATTCAATTACCACGTCCACGTTCAAATCTCTCCAAGGAAGCTTGGTTGGGTCCTTTTCGGAGTAGAAAGGAACAATTTTTTCGTCTATAACAAGCGCACCGATAGCCGGAAGAGATGTATTGTTCTGAACTTCTTCAGGTTTTTGTATGAAAAGGGAATGGTGGGAAAGCCGACCGTACATGGTGTCGTATTGCAACAGATACATCCATCCCTTCATGTCTGTTGACGAGCCTGCATTTATCGCAACAACCTCTATTTGGTCGGAAAACTTCTCAATTATTATTCTATGAGCGACTCTTCCGATTCGGCCATACCCATTAATTGCTACACGCACCATATATTCATAGTAGAAGAATTTGTATTTAAACACAAGTCTATAAAAGGAGCATTGAGTTTAAGTTGGCCGTACAGTATAATAATAACTTGTATGACAGAGCTACTAACAAAAAATAACAAGAAGAAAGGGGCAAAAAAGCACGGTTTTTTGGGAAGACTGAAGACCTTGGGTGGCAAGAAAGTAATTAAGAGACGTCGAGCAAAAGGGCGAAAATCCTTATAATGTTTGCAAAGCCACATCGGTTTTCCTTTAAAAAAGGCGTACCAAAAAATACTTTTTCCACCTCATTTTTCGTCATGCGTTATGATCGGAATAGCGAGGCGGGGTTGAGATGCGGTGTTGTTGTAGGGAAAAAGGTAGACAAGAGAGCGGTTGTTCGAAACCGTTTCAAAAGACAACTCGTTGCATCTGTTAAGGAGCTTTTGGGTCAAGATATAAAATATAATTTGGTCATTATCGCAAAAAAGCAAATAAAAGACGTTGAACACGATCAGATAAAAGAAGAATTAAAAAAAGCATTTTTAACTATACATATACTATAAATGGATATTTGGGCAATCTTTTCACTACTTATTAATCAACCTATTACGAACGTTTTGGTTGCGTGTTTTCAATTCTTCCAATTTTTGCACATCCCCTACCCTCTCGGTTTCTCAATTATTGCGCTTACCTTCATCATCCGTTTAGTTCTTTATCCATTTACGGCGTCACAGATCAGAACAAGCAAGAAAATGCAGGACATGGCACCCCATATTTCAAAACTCAAAGAAAAGCATAAAGACGATAAGAAAAAGCAGCAGGAAGAAATGATGAAGCTATATGCCGAGTTTGGGGTAAATCCGGCGGCGGGTTGCCTCCCCGTTGTCATCCAGCTCCCCATTATCTGGGGACTGTATCACGTTTTAAATAGTGTTGTAGCGATAAATACTGCTGCAAAACTAAAAGAGGTAAATCAGCTACTGTATTTTGACGGACTCAAATTAACGCGTCTTTGGGAAACTACCTTTTTCGGCCTCCCTCTTTCTCAAGCTCCATCGCACCTGATGAAGGACTATCCGCTCATTGTCCTTGTGCCTGTTCTGACTGGTGTTTTACAGCTCATTTTCTCAAAAATGATGGCACCGGAAAAGCCATATGCAGCAAAAGCTGACGACTTTCAGGCTACCTTTGCGAAGCAGTCGTTATTCATTTTTCCTATCATGATCGGATTTTTCTCATTCCAGCTTCCATTTGGCCTTTCTCTTTACTGGAATGCATTCACGCTTTTTGGTATAATTCAGCAGTACTTTTTAGTAGGACTTGGCGGCCTAAAACAATGGCAGCCGTATGTAGATAAAATTTATGGAAAATCAAAGTAATATTATAAAAGAAGAAATTGAAAAACTTATGAAACAAATCGGTATTACTGCCGAGGTCATGGTCGATTCACACGAAGAGGGCTATGTAGCAGCGCTTGATGCAGGGGAAGATAACGCACTTCTTATCGGAAAACACGGCAATACCCTTTCGTCTTTGGAGCTTGTTATAACCCTGATTATTAACAACAAATTGGGAGAATTCAAAAGAGTTACTTTGGAGGTTGGAAACTATAGGTCTGATAGAGAGCAATACCTTCAGGAACTTGCCGACAAACTGAAAGAAGAGGTAGTAACCTCGGGATACGAAAAACAGGTAAGGGGCCTCAAGCCATGGGAACGACGATTTCTTCATATGCACCTTCAGGACGATGACAAGGTAACAACGGAGTCCGTAGGTGAGGATCGCGATCGAACGCTTATTATCAAAAGAAAGTGAGACTTTTCGAGCGGCTAATTTTTTTCTCACTGCTCGCAACAATCCCCATTCAGCTTGGTAAACACTTCTGGCCAGAATTCTCTTTTGTGCAGGGAATAAGGGTCGATTATCTCGCTCCAACATTTTATGTAACTGATATTATTTTTCTGCTTCTTTTCGTTATTTCGTTAAAGAGGCTTTCAACTCAATCGTTTGCATTTTTTAAAAAGCCAGTCTTTGTGTTTCTTTCGTTGGGGGTTATAGTATCGTTGCCTTTTTCATATTCACCTCTTGAGGCAGTCTATAGCGCGCTAAAGCTTTTTGAGTTTCTATACATCGGCATCTATGTTTCAAGAATAGAATTTAAGAAATACAGAGAAGATATTGTCTTTCTTTTTCTTTTGGGAGGATTGGTTGAGGTTGTTATCTCTTTCTTTCAGTTCTATTCACAATCGTCGCTTGGAGGAGTTTTTTATTATCTGGGTGAAAGAACATTTTCGGTTTCTACTCCCGGTATTGCTACATTCCGGCTGGGTGAACATTTAATTCTGCGCTCCTATGGAACTTTTCCCCATCCAAATGTCCTGGCATTTTATCTTTTGATAGGATTTACCTTTCTTCTTTTTTCCCTTAGGCTTAAAAACGAACGGAAAACAATCATTTTTTCAATATGTCTTGCAATCCTTTTGGTAGGAATCATTCTCACATTCTCAAGAAGCATAATTATTTTTGTAATGGCTATTATTATGATTTGGGCGATAAAGTATGCCAGCGGTATGCGGAAACAAATAAGGGTAAGAATTGGTGTTGTTGCGGCTTTGGGGATATGCATAACTATTTCACTGTTAATGCAGCGCTTGAGTGGCGAGATATTGAGAGATGTCGCGTATAGATTAGAACTTTTTCTCATTGGCTTGAAAGTTTTCGTCTCACATCCATTAGGCGTCGGGCTCAATAATTTTTACTACCATGAGATTCTATTCCAAAAACAAATAACACCCACCCTTTTGCAGCCAATTCACAATATCTATGCGCTCTTTATTGTCCATCTTGGTTTTTTTGCCTTTGGAATTTTTGGTTTTCTCTCAATTCAAATTGTGAAGTATTGGAAAGGAGGGGTAATTGGATTACTGATGGTATCTGCTCTTCTTGTTGGTTTGATAGATCACTACTTGGTAACTCTGCAGCAAGGGCAACTTATGTTCTCTCTTTTGCTTGGATTGTATTTCAATAAAGTTAAGGAGTAGGTGTAGGCGTTTCAGGTCTTGGGCATGTCGTACAGTAAGAGTCACCGGTCGGATCGGTAACAAATGCCTGCTCTCTTTCCTCTACGTTATCAGTTTTGCCGGGGGGTGCGATTTGGCCGGTCGATTTGTCTACAAAGGCTTTTGTAACTCCAGGGTCAACTTTTCTCGGAACCGTTCCTTTTAGGAAGTATTCATACCGAGTTGGACAAACATACGGGGAACCTGCAGGTTGAGGAAGTAATCCTGAGGTTGAGCATACAGTAGCACCGATTACACTATCGGGTCGTTTAAACGTTTCAGCCGGCTTGTCTTTGATAAGATTTTCCATAATTTGGTGCCAGATCGGAGCTGCCCCGGTGACTCCTGATACAACCCCTTGGAGAGGTTTATTGTCATTGTTTCCAACCCATGTAGCAACGACATATGAGGGGGTGTATCCAATTGTCCAATTGTCACGGTAGTCGTTCGTGGTACCGGTTTTTGCAGCAGTTGTGAAGCCCTTAATAAAAAGAGGCGAATTGCTTCCAAAAGATGGGGTCCGAGCTCCATTATCCGAAAGGATGTTGGAAATTATGTAGGCAACTCCTTCAGGTATTACTTTTTGGCCAAGGAGAGGACTCTCAACAGGCTTATATTCTGAAAGCACCTTTCCTTTTGCATCGGTTACTTTAAGAATTGGATGGAGATTTATTTTATAGCCGTTGTTTGCAAATACCCCGTACGCCTGGACCATCTCAAGCATGGTTACCTCCCCACCTCCAAGAGTCAGAGAAAGTCCATAGCGGTCAGGATCGGTAAATGAGTTGATCCCCATTGCAGAGGCTGTTGCGATCATTGCCTCAAGCCCGTTTAGTTTGAGCATTTTTACCGCCGGAATATTAAAGGAGTTAGCAAGGGCATATCTCATCTGTTGGACACCATGAAATTTCAAGTCGTAGTTCATCGGACAATACGGCGCTCCGGAAGGGTTGGGAAAGCACTTTTTCTCATCAACAAATGGGGTTGCTGCCGTATATCCTTTTATAAGACCGGTAGCGTAGTTGATGGGTTTTATGGAAGAGCCTGGTTGCCTTTTTGAAATGGTGACGTTCACATTACCGTCGCGATCGGCGTTAAAATAGTCACGGCTTCCAACCATGGCCAGTATCTCGCCGGTTC
>CAZPUU010000055.1:0-5993 GCA_964589835.1 uncultured Gammaproteobacteria bacterium | reverse complement strand
GATATTCATCTTTGTGATCCGCGATACCATTTTCTGTGATAATTATAGGTTTTTTTGGAAAATATCTATGAATATAACGCAAAAGATTGAGCAAAAAATCAGGTACAATTGGCCAACCGTAATCGGAGTTGTAGGCATTTGGTTCTTTCATCTCACCAAAGAGAATTGTTTGCGGAATCCTTTCCTTGGAGGGACCAAGGCTAATTTTTATTTTTCGCAGATTTAAATCCAAAAAATACCCAGTATAGTAATTGACGCCAACAAAATCGAGTGTTTTTTGGGTATCCTGTACGTAGATGAGTTCGCTAAAATAATTGACTAATTTTGTATACTTTTTTTCAAAGTAGTCTTTCGGATTTTCGGGTCTGTCCCATCTGAATGCAAAAGCCATACTTGCTTGGGAATGAGGTTGAAGTTCTTTGATGATTGCATACGCTTTTTTATGTGCCGCTATCATATTGCGGTAAGCGTTAAGACATTTTATAAGACTACCTGACTGGGGCGGAGTATATTTCGTAAGATATGCAACGATTAACTGAATATTAGGTTCGTTAAGAGTTAGCCAGTAATCAACTTCAGGAAATTGACCGACCATAAATTTTACGTAATGTAAAAAATATCCGACCGTTTTTCTAGTATTCCAGCTTCCTTCTTTTGCTACCCATTGGGGGAGAACATAGTGGTTGAGAGTTACCATGGGAGTCATCCCTAATTCCTTTATCTTTCCAACAATTTCTTTGTATCTTTTGATCGCTTCGTAATTGATGTGGCCCTGTTCAGGCTCAATTCTTCCCCACTCAAAGCTAATACGTTGCATTTTAAGACCTAGCGTTGCCATCGTTTCGATATCTTTCTCTGCGACTCCTTCCTTCCACCATAAAGGTCCTACTTGGCCGGGCTTTACAATTTCTGAGTTTTGTCTCGTAAATATATCCCAATCAGTTCGCCTCTCGCCGAGATCTCCTTCAACCTGAAAAGCCGCAACCGATGAGCCGAATTGGAATTCTTTTGGAAATTCCAGAATATTATTTTCCACTGTTACATTTTGTGCATTTTTTGAGGGAAAAGTAAAGTACGATATGTTAAATTGAATTCAAGTTCAATTTTCCGTATAATATCACCTACGGCCCCATAGTCTAGCGGTTAGGACACCAGGTTCTCATCCTGGAAACCCGGATTCGAATTCCGGTGGGGTCACCGAAAGTAGCGTATCAAAAACGGCAGTTGGAAATTAAAAAAAGGTTGGTAAATCAATCCCTTTCTTTTTAGTCATCTCAGCCCCTCTTTTTCCATTTAAATATCTAAATTTCCCTCTACAATCAGTAAATTTTGTAAATCTCTTCTTTAAGATGTACCCATTCATCCAAAGTTGTGCATGTGACACTGATTGGAATGATCTAAAAAAATGGACTTTTTTCTCAAAAAAATCTTAGCACGTTATTTGAGCGCCTCTGCGGTGGCCAAACATAAAATTTAATGTTGCAAAACCAGCAGATACTGTGTGCGCTATCTTTTCGAACAGAAATCATTCATGAGCGATATCTATTAAATTTTCCTTAACTAAAACTAAATGATGCTTAATACATCATACTATATAATTTTTTTATTACTATGCTATAATTTGTACTTAATAAAATAATGAGTCAAATAGAATTCACCCCCATACAATCCGAGAAAAACAAACCAGGAACTGCAGATTGGCGTTCGGCCAACAGCGGGCAATTGCTTGGAGGTCTACACACTGCTTTAGGAGAAGCAATGCCAATGTATAGCGCAGTTGTGACACTCGGGAAAGGTGCCCCGCTACAGGCTGAAGTATTTTGCGACAACAAAGAAGCTCTTGATTCACTCGTTAATTATATGGACTCAAATTTTGAAGCCGGAGCAAGGATGCATACAAGAGAAACAATTGAGGTTGATCCAGAAGTATCAAAAATTTCATATCTTACAACAAGAGGAATAATTGTTGGTGATGATAGAATAGGTGAAGCAGGATTGCCATATGAAGGTATATATGATCAGTCAGGAAACAATTATTTGGCAGTTGGTCGTAATTCAATTGGAACGTTTAAGTCTCTCGTTATAGGCGCAATGAGTGGAAAAATAGCAAGCAAAAAACCTGAGCTACCTGTCCACTCTGCAATCGTAATTAGCCCTGATGGAGAGGCTACTGCCATATCTGGTAGAGGAAATACCGGAAAAACCACTACACTACTTTCAGTGTATGAAAAACTTTCAGAAAAAGGATTTAAAGTCTTAACCGATGACTGGGCATTCATTAATGAGCATGATGGAAGAGTAATACCTATTGATTACCTTGCCGGAATACGTCCTGAATCTATTCCAGGTCTTCGAGGAGATGCCCCTTCAGAATTTATGCAGGAGTTGCTTGCAAGGCTCGAAAGCAGCTTAAAATCAGAAAGTGGCACTCCAAGTTCTATTCACGATCTCTTTGGCGATAATAATATTGGAGGTACCGGAACACTAAGATCAATATTATTTACAAATGTAAATGAACTACTTGATGGCTCTCAAAGTAAATTATTCACTCCAATTGATGACAGCCGGTCAATGGGATTTAGATTAAGAGACGATGCGTACCATTCGCCAAGTATCCACGGAGAGGAACAAGCTGACCTTCTCACTAGATATCAAAATGTAACCACTAAAATGGAATGTGGCTATGTCTATACACGCGCAGATAAGAGTGACAGACAAAAACAAGCCTCGATGGTAGCTGAGTGGATCATAAGCACCGTATCTTAATATGCAAAAAAAAAGTGAAGGAATTTCCGTTACGACAAAAGCTCACAGCATAACCGTAAATATCACCAAGAACGACACAACCGAAATTAATTTCTTTAATTCCATCAACAACCTTCTCAAAAAGCTTGATAAGGACGATTACTTTTTTATCATTGATAGTGCCGTTGCAAAAAACTATAAAAATGAATTACTGGTTATCACACAAAAACGACCTTTCTTCGTAATACCTGTAAAAGAGAGTAATAAAAGCTGGAAGTACCTTCGTCTTATAATCGACAAAGCGATCGAGGCACACATATCTCGAAAAGGGGCATTTGTTGCAATCGGTGGTGGTGTAGTTACAGATATGACTGGTCTGGCATCAAACTTGTTCTTTAGAGGTATTAAATTTATTGTTGTACCAACAACTTTATTGGCAATGGTAGATGCAGCGGTTGGTGGAAAAGTGGCTGTAAATCATCCACACCAAAAAAACATGCTCGGTTCTTTTTATCACCCTACTGAAATTTTGTACTGCACTGAATTTCTCCAAACACTACCACCAAGACATATAATAAGCGCTGCAGGAGAAATGCTTAAGCTATCATTGGTATCAAAAACAAATTTGCTTTCTCTTTTAAAAAATTCGCCGGAAGATTGGATACACAATCAAATATTCCTAAATGACGTTATTAATTTAAGTGCTAAAGAGAAACTTATATTACTTGGAGATAATTGCTTTGAGAGAGACTTAAAAAGACCGCTTAATCTAGGACACAGTGTAGCGCACCCCTTGGAAGACTTAACTGATTTCAAAGTTTTGCATGGTGAAGCAGTTGCATATGGAGTATTAATAGCATCAAACATCTCCCTACAACGTGGTACTATGAGTAAGAAATATTACAATGAAATCTTGACTGTAGCATTACGACTGGGACTAATTATATCTATTAAAAATATTGATAGAAAATTACTTTGGGAGAGGATTAGAAGATTAATAAATCAAAGAGGAGGGAAAGGGTTATTGTATGTATTACCAGCTAAACCAGGCTCTGTACAGATAGTAAAAGATATTTCTCGCCAAGAATTATATGCAGCAATGGACACACTAGAGAAAGAAAGAAAGCTTAATCTATTCTAAAATCTCTTAAATATGAAAAGTGCAATGACTAGAAAATTTCTTTTTCCAGATCGTTAAAAACTTCATCCTGAAAGTCTGCATTTCTTTCAACCAACAACATTCTTCCTCTCTTAATCATCGTTTCCAGATTTATCTCGTTTTCTATTTTCCTATAGTAGCGAATGTTATCTAAAATGTCTGCTGCTTTAATAACTGCAGACTCACGACTATGTGTTGCACATTTTTTAATCAACATCTCTGAACGTTTTGCCCTCTCTACAATGCTTATATCCTTACTATTGGCTGCTACAATCTTAGCAATTTTACTACCAAATCTGCTCTCGATTTCTTGCTCACTGGTCTCAGTATCTTCGATAACGTCATGCAAAATACCACCTATGCAAACCTCTTTGCTGTATCCACCCTGATACAGAAACACTCCAACACGAATACTATGAAGCAGAGTTGGTTTTTTTAAATCTTGACCAGCGTCAAATTTTTTAGCAACAAATCTTATTGCATCTTCGAGTTCATTATCAAAAATATTCATACCAAATTATATCATCGATTTTATCCTAAGAAAACTTGTGGGTCTTCTCATCAGATAATTTAGGACTTACAAGATAAGCTCGTAGATACCTGGGTGTCTAATTGAGAATATTTTGCTCCCTTCTAAGCGTCATTAATTTATCTAGCCAAACTAAAAGCGGTTCGAAATAAGATGCACTGGGGTCACAAATAGTCCCGTTTCTTGCCAGGATTTTTGTGACTTTATCGATTGAATTTAAATCTTCCGCGACATCCCGATTGTATTGGAGCTAATATACTTGGGAAAAATTCTAGTGGGCCATTGTGGTCCTCGTCGTCAATAGTTTTGGTATAATCTTTACTATGATAATTACAAAATCAGAACCATATACTACGGACGAAATTGATCAGCTGAAAGAACAATTTGACGTATACATCAAAACAGTAATAGATATCGAAAAAAAGGTTTGTTCTGCTGGGTGCGATAGACATTTTGAATCCGAAGAATCACTTTTAAAGCAAGGATCTAAACAGGAAAACCTTTGGGGAGGAGGTATTGATTTAGAAACGAAAAATATTGATTTTAACTCTTTTATAAATATCCGTCCAACCCAAAATAATACAAGCAATGAAATACAAAAAGAAGAGATCCGGAAAAAATACGAGGAGCTAAGTAAATATTTTTTTAAAGAAGTAATATGAACAATAAAATAATTCTAGAATCAATGGCTCTTGACCTTAAGAGAGTGGCATTGGGATATCATAGGGGTTCGGAAAAAATGGCGGAAAGGTTCCTTGAAGAAGCTATTAAAAGAAAAAACGAGACGGACATTAAATTGTTAAAGCCATACATGATAAAAGTTTTGGATAGAATTGGTAATCTAAATAATGATCATAGTAAAATTGCAGAGGATGCACAAATGCTCAGTACGTTAGTTCAAAATTACGCAATCTTCAATTACTCATAAGCATATTCTTTTACTTTGCCACTCATTTCTTTGATTTCTTGAACTTTTTGAATTGCAGGACAAAAAACATATAGATGAAGCTTAGGCCATTTTTAGTCAGGTGTTATACTATCTCTCATGATTCCAGTTTTTTCAGCAGCTATTTCTGATTCAGATGCCATTTTTGATATTTTTAAGAATGCGCGCAGCGAGATGACTTATCTTCCCGATATCCATCCATCCGCAGAGACTCGAGAGTTTATAAATAATTTAGTGAAAAGTGGATATGTATTAGTTGCTAAAGAAAATGGTAGGGTAGTCGGATTCGTGCACGCTAAAGACGGATGGGTAAATCATTTGTATGTCGATCCTCCTTTTCAAAATCAAGGAGTCGGAAATGCACTCTTGGAAGAAGTAAAAAAACAAAATCCGAATGGATTGAATCTATGGGTTTTTGAAGAAAACGTCAACGCAATAAAATTTTATGAAAGGGAAGGATTCGTGTTGGTTGATAAAAGGGAAAAAGAGCAAGCTGATAACGAAGAGGGACTTTCTGATCGGAAGTATTACTGGAAAAAAACGCAGTAAGTTACAGCACTATTTCAAATTCGAATTCGTCTTTTATCAGAATACCGTTTTTTTCAACAAGCGGT
>CAZPUU010000054.1:0-6191 GCA_964589835.1 uncultured Gammaproteobacteria bacterium | reverse complement strand
AGCTTCTTTTCGTAAACATTTTTATTGCCCCCTACGGCTTCATTAAAGTAGTCAAGATAATACGGCTTAACTTTCAGAAGAATTAGGAATAAATAAACCACAACGACGGCAAGGATAGAAGGCTTTACAATTCTTCCTTTACCAAACCATTGACTCACATACGAAATTCCAAGTCCGCAAAGAATTGCAAAAGGAGCATAGATTTCAATAATATATCTCACTCCATGCTGTTTGAACGCGTAAAATGATTGAAGAAACGGAAATAACAGCCAAATTAATATCGCAAATGAAATGAAGTTGCGTTTTTTATCAACATGAATGAAACCTAAGAAAGAAAGTAGAAGTATTAGGATTGGTGTTGTTATGAGAAACATTACAATGTAGTAAGGAAATGGAACCAGCATTAATCTTCCGAAAAACACTTCAGGTGGAGGCAATTTCACCGCATCCACCCACATCGTCTGCTGCACCGCCCATGTTTCTTTCATGTGGAAAAAAGGCATCGGCCAAAGTAAAAACACGGAAAGAAGTGCGCTAACCCCAATTATCAAAAATCCGACAACATACGCTCTTGCGCTTTTAACACTTTTCCTTTCTTGAAAAAAGAAGTGCAAAACACCAAAACAAGCAATCAAGGGAAAAATAATGACATTCGATTGTTTCACCAGCAATGACATTCCGGCAAAAATACCGGTAACAACACCGGTACCGACAGCTCCTGTTTTTAGAAAACGTAAGCAAAAATACACCGCTCCCGTAAAGAAAAACATCATAAAACTCTCCAGAGTTGCAAGTTGGGAAAGACCAACGAAGAACGGGATCAATGAAAAGATCAAGCCAGATGAAAAACCAATAAATTTTGAAAAATACTCATATCCGATCAGAACAATAAAAACGGCGGAGAGTGAACCCAAAAGAGCGGATACAAGCCGCGCGAATGTAAAGCTGTAATGGTATTGGGCAATCCCTGCGTGCTCGGACTTAATATCTAGCATACCAGCAAAACCGTACACATAACGAATAAGAGGAGGGTGATCTGCCAGCTCATACCAAAAGGGGTCGGAAAAATTCCTATCGCGGATTAGTTGAACGTACTTGTAACCTGTAGAAACATAAGCGGGTTCATCCCAGGTCAGACCCATATCATTCAGCGTCGATATCCGCACGCCAATCGCTACGAGAAATATAAGAATACACGCCTGAACGCGATTCAATGAATAATCCTGCCTTTTACTCATTTGTCTTCTGGAACAGTTTTCCCCTCACTAAAAATGAGTGAAAACTCATGATCATTGCGAATACAAAACCCGCAACCCCATCTTTATACCCTCCTTTTATACCATAATTGAGGATAAATTTTGCGACAGGATAGAGCAATACATGCCAAATTGAAACTTTTACACCACGCTCATGCAGTTCATCAGATCTTAACGATGAATACTCATCAACTTCTCGGATAAATTCTGCTACTGACTGATGTGGAGTGTGAATTAGAGGATTTTGTAATTCCAAAGTGTTGCCTTTTATACGCCATGTTTCATGAACTCTTCCCCGCCATCTTCCATATCCTTTTCTTGCTAGCCGAAGAAGCTTCACATTCCCTGCTTCACCGTGCAATAGCCGCTTTCCCCACATATAATCTGCTCTTTTTAATAAATACCCGCTATAAAGATTTTTTTTAATTGATTCTTTTATTTCTTTCTTTAGCTCCTCAGTGACCCGCTCGTCGGAATCGACAAACAACACCCATGGGCCGTGTGCATGATTGAGGGCAAAATTCCTTTGATCAGAAAAGTTCTTACCAAGAGATCTTTTGAATACTTTTGAAGTGTATTGTAAGGCTAGTTCAACGGTCCGGTCGGATGATTCATCATCAATAATTATTATCTCGTCCGCGAATTGCACACTTTCAAGACAATCAACTATCCGCAATTCGTCATTATGGGTCAGTATAACAACCGACAAATTATTCTGCATTCTTATATTTTATACTATAAAGTCTCTGATTTGACCCGGCATCGAAAGTCAAAAGCGTAACGGTATAGTTATCGCAATTTTTTAAGTTCTCTTTATCACACATCCACCGGAAGTCTCCACCCCTTATTAACACCTTTGACGCATCATGCTCGGTTAATGTCAGTACTCCTTTTTCCTGATCTACAAAGTAATATAAGTTTTTGTGTCTGAAGTGAGCAAAGCTAAATACCCGTATCCCGTATGTCATGATAACCTCATCTTTTTCAATTTTCTTGGAAAATTCACCGTTGAAGTCATAGTATGCAACAGGGTCTCTCACAACATACCTTTTTTCGTAGTTTCGTGTGTCCGCCCACCCGAAAGCGTAAGGCAATTGCAACAACGTGTTAAAACCATAATAGACCGCGATACTACCAAATATCCCCAATATAATAAATTTGTACACCTCTTTTTTATGCAATAGCACTAACCCGAAGGACGCTATAGTAAAGACAGGAATTATATAGGGCAAGGAATACCTCCCGGATGCATAAGAAAAAGGCAGAATCAAGGCCGAGAGCATAAGGAGAATAACGAGAATCAAATAATTTTTATTAATAACTTGTCTCAATTTTTTAAAATTCATAATTGTAACAATAAGTCCAAGCAAATATATAAAACCAAAATCTCCCGTTGGGCCGAATCTATATTGCAGGTAATTTGGCCCAAATCCCTGCAAAAGGTATTTTGCTAGCGACAGTTTTGCGTCATTTCTTCCCAGGTTCTCATTTATATAAAAGATATTGCCCGACAATATATACGATCTAACAAGCCACAATGCAAATATTGACACAGCTGCAACAACAAATATTGCAAGACTTTTAATAACAGGGCCAATTCCTCGACGGCGAACCAGGAACAGCAGATATACAAGATAAACAGGGAATATCACAAAAACCCACACTTTACTAGCCAATGCCCCACCCATAAGAATGCCTGCTAAGACTAGCACTCTGGATGAAGGCTTTTCTCCTGAGAGTATATATCCGACAAGCATAAGACAAAGTATTGCAGGAAAATCACTGAATGGAGATGGTGCAATATGCAAGATCAAAGGGGCACTTACAAAAAGGAGTGCTGCAAACTGATTTATCTTTTTCTCTTTGCCCGATGCGAACCCATAAACATAAAGTAGATAAAACACTAAGAAAAAAAATGCGAGATGTATTATTCTGGACATTTCACCGTGAGTAAATACCTCCGCGGGAATATAAAGCATTTCAGGTAAATGCGGGACGGTACTATAGCTCTCGTCTCCCAGAGGTGGCACCATCATTGTTTTCTCCATCAGATATACCCTTGGAAAACTAATATGATAATCATTGCCATCTCCATTAACTGCCGGTGGAAGAACACGCAGGGAATAGATAACAACAAAGCCTATCAGCAAGATTTTCACCGGATCTGCCGTTCTCGGGAGTTGAGGAAGATTGATTTTTACGCCAAATCTTACAGTATCGAAAAGAGATATCAGGGTCAAAGCGCATAAAAGCAAAACAATGTTCGTCCTTGTCAAAATACTGAATAGCCCTAATAAAAAAATTGATGACCCTACAAAGACGTAACCTAATGAAAATTTAACAAAAAAACTGAGCTTTTTGTCGATAATATTTTTAAAGAACAATCTTTCCAAGATTCTTCCAATGCAGTACATTTGGAAAAATAACAATCCAACAAGCAGAAATTCAAAGGCTTTAAAAGAAATTGAATAAAAATTTACAGAGAAACCTGTAAAATCATTTAAGACATTTCTAAGCTCATCTTGGATAAGAATAAATTTTTGCATTACTTTTTCTTCGCAACAGCGATAATCGATATCCCGAGAGGTAATGAATTTTTCGGCTCAATCAATCTGAGAAGAGGTACTATCGAATCAAATATTTTGACATGGGATTTTTTTAAATGCTTGTCGTCTCCACTTAATTTATCCCTTACCAACCAACTCAAGAGCCCGACAATATTAAAAAAACTCAATCTTTCAACTGAGAAGCCTGCTTTTTCCAATTTATTTCGGAGCTCTTTTTTTTCATAACGCCTATGATGACCCAGTTTTTGATCAAGTTTGGTAAAAGCAAATTTCTTCGCCGGTACCAAAAGAACAACTCTACCCTCCTTGGCAAGCAATAACTTCATATTCCGAAGTGCTTGGTTATCATCATTTATATGCTCCAGCACATTTATTGCATACACGGTTGCGAAGTGTTTCGTAACTTTTCCGATATGAGCCGCGACGTCAAAAGGCTCGACAGTTATATTCTTTCTTTTCCCAAATTTTTTCTTGAGAATGTTTACAAGTTCCGGATCAACATCAGTTAGCACCAATTCACCAAGAGATACAAATCGTTCTGACAGGTTTCCTGTCCCGGCTCCGATTTCCAAAGCGGGTGACTTAATGTATGACTGTAAACTCTGAGCTATCCAGTCGTTATAATGCTCCGCCCCCTCCAAAACTTCCAATGTTTTTACACCGTGATATTTTCCCATAACAACTATACTAACTTAAATTTCTTCCGGAATCTACACGTTGCTATCCCAATATTACGAATCTAATCCAAGTAAAGTTTCAACCGGAATTACTTCAAGACCTTTTATTTGATTTTGAATTTTTGATAGCCATAAGCAAACTGCTGACCGGGCTCTACCGCAACAATCGACAAAAAAGTGTTTCTGCCGAATTTCACCAATGACTTGTTTGTTATCTCCCACGACCTCGATTCGTCATCAATGAAAACGATATGCTTGGCAAAGTGAGGCACCTTGAATATCTTTGTGCTGGAAACCTCTTTCCGTAAAGTATACTCGTAACCAAACCTCCAAATATCCATATACAATTTATCATTGGTAGCCAAGGCATCGAACTGAAAAACAAAAAATTCTTTCAAATGGAACGCAGCCGGATTGAATATCTCGGGAGCCCCGGCAATTACAACCGTATCTTGAGGACTGAAATTCTCGATAATGTATGTATATTTCTTACCCCACTTAAAATCGTTCTTTATTATTTCCGAATAATGAGATGATGATGGTGTATACGGTTTTTGAAATTCGGGATCACGATCTCTAAAAAAAGTGACGAGATTAAAGCCTACAATCAGGAATATAAGAATTAGCAAAAAAATTTTATTTTTGCCGGATATTGAAACAACAACAAGAGACAAAAAAACAATCAATGGCAACACATATAAATATTGATATCCGGCGCTCTCGATACGGAAGATCACGGTGAATAAAAAAGCCGGAAGCATAAGAGTTGTAAAAAATAATAGCTTGCGGGAAATTAGAATATTTTTACTAGATTTTATTATTCTTACTATTCCATACCCCACCAACACAAACAAACCCAATCCCAGCGCAAGATAAATACCCCGCAAAATTCTCATTATCAACACTTCGTATCCGAAGCGGTTCAAGATGGACATTAATTGCTGAAAATTGCCATCACCCGCAATTTTTAAGAGAAACACGTAATTGGCAACTCCTCCAGTAGAAATTGTGACAGGAATAATCCACATCAAGCTTATTACAGTCACGATAGATACTATTTTTGCTATATCGCGTATACCAAATTGAAGTATGTAGATTAAAAATACCGGTGTAATGAAAAAAAATTCCTGAGGACGATATCCAATACTTAATGCATAAATAATCGGAACAAACACAACGTCTCGCTGTCTTCGGACATAAACATTATAAATTCCAAGTGCTAAAAACGAAATTATTGCGGGGAGACCCACATAATTATAGGTAGACACTCCGAAAAAATAAAACGCAGGGGAAGACAGCAGAATCAGTGCCGAAACTATACCAACTCTCTCACCGTATAGTGTTTTTCCAAAATAGTAAATAGCAACTGCTCCTACTCCACTCAAAATTATTCCCAAAAAAAGCAATGCAAGATGAGAATCACCTATAAAAAAGTTTAATGCTTTCCCCAAAGCTATATAAATTGGATATCCCGGCTCAGGTGGTGTATGTTGCAGCAAATTATACCTTAGAATTGCGATTGAGAAGAGCGGCCCATCCCAGTGGGATTGAAATTTTTCAACTAATGCTACTCTTGAAATAAAACCTATTATAAAAAGGGTCAGGGGGGTTGCATATTTGGTCCATTTCATAGTATTTTATGGTTGAATAGTACCATATTTTTAAAAAAACAAAAAAGCTGTATTTTAGAT
>CAZPUU010000053.1:0-6354 GCA_964589835.1 uncultured Gammaproteobacteria bacterium | reverse complement strand
ATAAAAAATGATGGGACTGCATCATCTTCAGCAGGGTTTACTATTGACTCGGCAGGCACTATCCAGACAACGAATGCCCAGACCCTTACCGTTGGAAGCAGTACTACCGGGAATATCGCGTTTGTTAACAGTATTGGACTACAAAGAATGCTTATAGACCAGACAGGAAGAGTTTCTCTTGGATTAGGTTTGCCTGCAACAGAAACGTTAAATGTGGCCGGCAACGCTACAATGTCAGGATATCTTGTTGTCCAAAACGGTACGGCAGCCAACACATCAATTCGTACACATGCTATGGGAACTCTTAGTATTGGTGGGGGTGGAACGGGAGAAATACTCTTCAACTCCGGATCTAATTCGGTTAAATCGTTAAGCAACACTTCAATATTTGCAGGCAATAAGGCGGGTAACGCGGCACTCATAGTAGATCAACTGGGAAGTGCTACAAATGACATTTTTACAGCTTCAGCTTCAGGAGTTACAAAATTTAGTGTCACAAATAGTGGTATTGCCTCATCATCTGCAGGATTTACCGTCAACGGAGAAGGAAATATCCAAAGCACAAACAACAGCCAGCTTGTATTAGGAGGAGCATATACGGGAGATGTCGTTATCGCCCCAAGGAATAGTGGGGGAAGGCTCAATCTAAATCTTGCCTCAAGCAACGGGTTGTATATTAACAATACGGTAGGTGTTGGATTGACCGCGGGGAACTCCTGTATTTCAGATATCGTGAATGGTATCGTTACCGGTACAACAGCATGCGCTGCGGTAGGTGGAGGAGCCAACTTCTGGCAGTACAACAGTTCGACAGGAATAATCGCCCCCGGCAATCTTACAACGGCTACACTTTTTGGAGATACAGCCTCACTCTCTGCTACCTTTAGAATTAACGGTTCTGCAGGTTCTGGTATAAATCCCGTTGCGTCAGTCAGTGCAAACACATCCTATGCCGGTTTTGTCTTTGACCAGCGTGGAGCAGGAGACGTGTTAACTGCGTCCACATCCGGAATAACTCAATTGGTGCTCACAAATACCGGCGCGCTTGGTCTTGGTCTTGGCAATGGAAATAATCCGACTGCAAAGCTTGATGTGAATGGGATTGCTTCAATATCTTCTCAACTTTCGTTCCGAAATGGTGCAGGTGCTGTGCAGACGACCGGTAATAATTCACTAACGCTCGGTGGAAGTACAACGGGTGATATTTACCTCAGACCCGGCAACAGCCAAGGACTCGTAAAATTGATCCAAGCAAACACAGGTACAAGTGGACTGTTGCTGACAACCTCTGAAGCCAATAACACCGATAAAACAGGAAGAATAAAATTTGGGTCGTATCTTAATTCTGAGGAGCACTTCACAGGTATTATCGGATCAGGTGAGGTAAGCGCCAATCAACTATTTATAGGAGGAGGTTCAACTACAGAGAACGCGGCAACGATAATTCGATTCAGAACAGCAAATTCTGTCAATACAACTGAGGGTACGGAGAGGATGAGAATCGACAATAAAGGATGGGTCGGTGTCGGTGAAATAGGCGATGCCAATATTGCTTTACAGTCACAATTATATGTAACCGGTGGATCCCAGGGTGCAAATGCAGCGGCCATCATCAATCAGACAGGTATTACAACAAATGATATCCTGGCAGCGTCTGCCTCAGGTACTACAAAATTCGTTATCAAAAACGATGGTACAGCCTCAACATCCGGAAGTTTTGTGCTTGACGGGTCGGGTGCTCTTCAAACAACGAGGAATCAAAAACTTACCATTGGAGGAAGTTCTACGGGTGATATTAATATAGTAGACAGCCTTTTCCTGGGAGTAGATGAGCTTACCAATGGTGGGCTCACTTTTTACTCGTCCGGAGTAGGTGAGACTGATCCTTCGATTTATGCCGATGCGAATGGTAATTTGATCCTTTCAGCCCCGACCGGAAGCGTTCAGATAGGTGATGGTACCGGTAATATCTCATTCTCACTCGAGACGGCTGCTGATGTATTTATTGCTGATAAAACAGTAACTCTTTCTACAAATTACAGCAGTGCTGATTTCACCTTCCAAAGAGTACTTACCGGTGGAGCAAACAACCAGGGTGGAGCAGTCTTTACAATTAAAGACATTTCGGGTGGGAGTGGCACGATCAATGGGGATGTATTGTTGGTAAACTCGGCACTTACTTCAGGCAATTTCACGGGATACTTGGCTCGCTTCCAACAAAATGGAGTAGATAAATTCAGGATTCAGGGCAACGGCACGACTGCGGTTGCTTCAGTTGCTGCAACCACTTCATTCGCAGGAATGGTTGTCGATAACACCATCGGGGACCTTTTCACCGCTTCATCCTCAGGAGTAACACAGCTGGTACTTACGAATAACGGTGCCTTGGGTCTTGGTCTTCCTGCAGGGCTCAGGCCTACGGCAAAGCTTGATGTAAATGGGGCGGCATCGATTTCTGGACAACTGGTGTTTAGATCAGGGACAGGAGTTATCCAAACAACCGGTAAAGGCACATTTACGATCGGAGGAGATACAACGGGTGACGTATTCATAAAACCGGGAAATACAACCGGCCTTACGTTCCTTTCAAATGGACGTGTCGGAATCGGAACGACAACACCATTGTCAACTCTCGATGTCAGAGCTCAAAATGGTACAATTTCGGTTGCTTCAGTTGCCGGTGCGACCTCATTTGCAAGTTTTGTTGTAGACAATTCAATCGGAGATCTTTTCACCGCTTCATCATCAGGCATCACGCGCTTTACCATACAACAAAGCGGAACTGTACAAATAGGAAATCTCACTAACGGTCTTACGTTTGATTATCTCAATGGAGGACCCAACTTTACCGGAAGCGCACGCCCTACAAAGGCTATTACGCTTTCACCGGAATTTGCAGGAGGAATACTAACAGCTTCGGGCTCATCAACAACCAATGGAAGTATGACCTCTGATGCATCAGCATCAGCTGTTCTTAATAGGACGTACTACGAGTGGAGTTCAACTCAGACTGCAATTCAGGATTATGTAGTAGCGCTTAGAATTACACTCCCTTCCGACTTTTCTGGCTGGTCAAGTGGTACTGCATTGACTATTAATTACAACACAGGAGACACGGCAACTACAGCAAATGGTATGGATATCTATATGTACAACCCATCGGATGACTCTACCGGTAGACCGGTATATTTCTCGACCAACAACGTTTCGTCTGTTGATAAAACATGGACCACGGTCAATCTGACAGCTGGTCAGCTTGATAACAACAATTCTCCCGATTGGGATGCAGCCGGCGAAACGGTGGTTGTGTATTTCAAGCTGAAAGCTTCAGGCACGTATAACTACACGCAAATCGGAGATATTGTAATCAATTATTTGTCCAAATTCTAAAAGCATCATGAAATTTAGATTAAAAATAATGAGAAGGAAAGCGTTAGCACGGATACTACTTTTTGTTTATGTTGCAACTCAAGCATTGCAATTTCCGGTTCAGGTTTTTGCTCAAGATGTCGCATCTGAGAGTGCTACGCAGCAAGTTTTACCATCAGATGACGGGAGAGCTGACTACTATGAGGATTATAGTCTGCAGGAAAAGGCGCTTGACGCGCTCAATGAACCATCAAACCCGTCGGCAACAATAAAAAACAATACGCCCCTGAAAGCTCTTCTTAAGAAGAATATCAAAGGTGATGAGAGTGTTACTATCACAATTGACAATACGAGTTTTGACAAGCTCAAATTCAAGTTATTTGACTTTGAGGGGAATGAAGCACAGGCAGATATTGAGGTTGTCAGTGATGCAGATCCGGTTGTTGTGAAAATCCACCCCGGAGTTCAATATAAGCCGGGAAGGTACCGCATAAAAGTAGAAGATCAGGATAATAACATAGTTACAAAGGATTTCACTTGGGGAGTATTGGCTATTAATACCAATAAATCAGTATACACCCCCGATGAGATCGCGACGATTGAGATGGCTGTTCTTGATGAAGTCGGAGATATGGTCTGCAATGCCGATGTTACGCTCAAGGTCACCGATCCGAAATCGAATGAAGTGACATTTTCGACAGAGGACGGGACGGTAATCGTCAATCCCCAGTGTTACACAAAAGACATGACTATCGTTCCTGACTATCAGGCCCAATATTCAGTTGGTGGTGATGGAGTATATTCACTTGACCTTTCGGCGACAACTAAAAATGGCACATTTTCGATCAAAGATTCGTTGGTTGTGCAGCAGAAAAATACATTTGATGTAGAGCGCTCAACCGCAACTCGGATTTATCCGCTCAATACGTATCCTGTCAAGCTCAAAATTACTGCCGGTGAGGATTTTTCAGGGGTAATAAAAGACTATGTGCCGGCGTCTTTTAGAATTACCAAATCGAAAAATAACGCCCTCACTTCTTATGACACGATCGTATTTGATCAGGTAGGATCTGACAAAAGCGTTTTGGGAGCTGAGATTTTCAACATAGGTAAGCCATTTAAAGGAGAGCATGCGTTGACCCTCGGCTTTGGTAGACAGCACAAAGACCCCCTACTGTGGAAAAAGTACACCGCTTTTGGAGTGGTAGGGCATGATGGAGTCGATTTTGATATGCCGATGGGAACAACGGTTATTGCAGTTGATAAGGGAGAGGTTGTCAGAGCTGAGAATAGTGATTACGGAAATACCGTTGTTATCCAGCACTCATGGGGAAAGAGTTACTACGGTCATTTGGACAAATTCTTGGTAGGCAAAGGGGATATCGTAGAAAAGGGCAAAACAATAGCTCTTTCCGGAAATTCCGGACTTTCTTCAGGGCCTCATCTGCATTTTGGAATAAAGCCTGAAAAAAATGATGACCAGAATGGATATTTTGGAAAGGTCAATCCGCTTCCTATGCTTGAGATTGAAGATGATGGTGTGGAGCATGGAAAAGTAGCGGGAGTCTCAACTTCAAGTCAGGCAGTTCAGAATGGAGTTCAGGTCATTTCATGGGAGGTGTCATTAAAAAAAGGGCAGACAATTGAGCTCGGGTACGATTTTGATGCGCCCGACATAAGTCCTGAACTGTACCTCATAGGACCCCTTGAGATGCGAAATGAGCAAAATGAGCTGATTTTTCAAGAAGCCCGCCACTGGCAAATAGCGGCAGATTCGGTAGTCGTAAATGGAGGGATTACGACTTCAGAGGCTCAATTTGGCGGTCTGCAGCGAAAAGTCGTATATGTCAATTCCAATTGGTATGCATTTTACAATGACGGCACAGATGTATTTTACAAGAAATCTTCCGATGGTATCACATGGGGTAGTGCAGTCAATTTGGATAGTGGTGAGGATAATGACGCCGACAACTACAATCCATCAATTGACGTATCAGATGACAGGTATATCCACGTAGCATACTTTGATGACAGCGCTGATCAGGTGCAAATGCTGACGCTTGACACAAATACCGATACGACCCCTCAGACGTCAGTTTGTGCCCTGACAAGCCCCGGAGCATTTGACGTCACAACTTACATGGTATCTGTCGCCTCATTTGATTCGACGTCAGCACTGGTTGCGTATTCGGATACATCTGCGGGTTCGAATGTCGATATTTTCGAAGTTTCAGGACTTACCAGTGCTACCTGTACATCGACCGATGTCCAGCCGGGAGGTATTACTTTCGGGACTCAGGGATCCGGACTTACGGCTGGAGACAGGCCTGTGCTTGCACGCTACACGCCGGGGTATGCCGTCATGGTATTTCAGGATGGATCTAACTTGAGGATGTCATTGTATGATGCATCTCGCGATGAGTGGAGAAGGAATTTAACCCTTGTTGCGGCTGTTACGGACACGACGTATTCGGTTGCAACAAATGGAGATTCAATTTGGCTTTTTACCCAGAACAGTACGACCGGCAGTAGGTTTTATGGGTATCCTCAGGCCAGTACCGGTGCTGTTGAAACCAGTACGGCTATAGATACCGATATCGGAGGTGCTATTGCCGATACGCAGGATTCGACTATTGATATGCATTGCATAAGTGCAACCGATTGCAAGATAGTTTTTACTGACCTTTTGGATAATGCTGCCCCTGATTTGATTTTCATCGATTGTGATAATGCTGATTGTTCTACAAAGACAACTACAAATATAGATACTGATGTGGGTAGTGCAACGTATGGTGGAACCCCGAAGATATATTGTCCGTCTGCAACAAATTGTAAGATTGTATATTTTGATCAGACTACAACTGCGGCCCCGGATGCTGTTTTTGTAGATTGTGGGGATGCGACTTGCTCGGGAACTTCCGGAACATGCACCTCAGGAACGCGCACGTGTACCATTGTTGACACCGATTTGGGAGCAGCAGATAC
>CAZPUU010000052.1:0-6466 GCA_964589835.1 uncultured Gammaproteobacteria bacterium | reverse complement strand
GTGAGTGGAAAGACATAAATTTCACCCTAGACATTCCCGAATCAGCCTCATACGGATATTACTATGTGTTCAGTATTACCCCAAAGCAAGATAACCTTGTCACAACTACCGGAACCGAAATTAAAGGTGAAATTCTTGTTGTTACTCTACTTACTGTCATAAAAGAAGGTGCAAATTCAAAGACAGAACTTGTGAGTTTTAAGGCAAAAAATAACATTAGCGAATACCTCCCCGTAGATTTTTTAGTAAAACTTGCCAATAAAGGGAATGTACACGTCAAGCCAAGGGGAAATGTTTTTATCACACGAAGCGGCGGAGATGAAATAGGAATTATTGAGGTAAATCCAGGCGTTGGCAGCATCCTTCCCGGCGGACAAAGGGAATTTGGTACGTCTTGGAATGAAGGTTTTTTAGTACAGGAAAAGGTAATTGAAAACGGTGTGGAAAAACTTGATAATACAGGCAAACCTATTACAAAACTTGCTATCAACTGGAACAAGCTCACAAGCTTCCGCATTGGCCCGTACACCGCGCGGCTTCTTATGGTCTACGATGATGGACAGAGAGACGTTACTATCGAAGGGACAACTACATTCTGGGTAATTCCATACACTGCACTTGGAGTAATTCTTGTAACCCTTATAATTGTGGTCGTACTCCTCCGCTTCCTGCTCAAATGGTATGTAAAACGAGCAATAGCAAAAAGCAAATCACGGTAAGTTTTTAAGAACCAAAAATCCCAAGATCCTAAGATTCAAAGAAGTTTGTATAATGATAATATGCAAAGATTCGAAGATTCCCAGGTCCAAATTAATCCACTAACCAAACTTTTGGTTCTTTGCTTATTTGGTTCTTTGCTTATTTTTTTTGTTCCACAAAAAACCCTTGCTCAATCCACATCCAATATCACGGTCAGTCCACAGCTTATCCAACTCGATTTAAGTACCGATCCCGCTGAAGCCGAATACACCTACACCAATAATACCGGTCAGACAATTGAACTAAAATTTACCATGCAAGACGTCAAAGAACTTGAAGACAGAGGCATTCCGGGTATTTTAGACCCGAATGAAAGCCGTGATTATAATTTTGGGCTTTCTGACTGGGCACGCTTCTCAACCAATAGTCTGATACTTGCTCCCCGTGAAAGTAAGTCTGTTACCGTATTTATTGACAGAAAAAGATTGACGCTCGGTGGCCACTATGCGACTGTGCTAGCCGAGCTTCAACAAAAAGACGAGCAAAAAACGGTCAAATTAAGGGCTATTTTGTCTACACTCCTATTTGTACGCGCGGGATCAGAATACGAGCAAGAACAGGCAAATATCGTGCAAATAAGCAATAATTCAGGACTCTTTTCGTTCCCCTCAACTGTTACGTTCCGCCTCCAAAACACAGGTAATGTCGATCTCACTCCTTATGGCACTGTCTCAATCACCAATCCCTTGGGTGATGAAGTTGCGCGGGGCATCATAAATGAGGACTCTCTCATTACCCTTCCTGACTCAACAAGAAGATATATCACCAAAATCAACAAATATGCCGACGTGGTGCTGCCTGGAATCTATAAAACAACCGTTAAGCTCAAATATGGGAAAAACAAATTTTCGCTTACTGACAGCTCTTATTTCTTCATACTGGGAGAGCTGAATAAGTACATTGTAATCGGTACAGTCTCAATTGTATTGCTTACTGCTTCAGCCATTATTCTACGAAAGAAACGGAGGAAATGATCTCATCAAATAACTTTTCGACCTCCTCACTGTTAACGCCACTTATTGAAATAGTATAGATCTTACCGTTCTTCAGAAAAAAACCACTTTTTTCTGCTTCCTGCCCTGTTCTAAAATAGGCAAGCCCGGCGACTCCATCAATAATCAACTTAGCTCTCTTGTATTCGCTCCTTACTTCACGGAGGCGCACAGCGGGATAATCCTCAAGCCCACCGGCTATCTCAGTCACGCGCATATTAAAGACTATTTTTGGTGATTTTATATCAAAACTGAAATCCTCAAGTGTCGCACTCGTCGAACTGTTCCGGTAGGCATATATGAGTGCCTTTGCAGGATATGAAAACGAAATGTATTTCCCTTCGTACTCCTTATTTCCAGTCGCAACATTCTCGGCTTCAAGCTGGGCCTTTCTTCCCAAGAGCTTTGTTACAGCTTCTTCCTTGAATTCTTTTGACAATGTTTCTTTTGGAGGCTGCGAAAGAATGTAAAAAGCAATACCACTCGCTGAGACTGTAACTATCAAAAATCCCAATAAAATCCACTTTTTCATACCAACCTATTATATTGCTAAATGGTCTTTTTGTTAAATGGTCAAGTCATTATATGGCCGCCTTACTAACTAAATGCTCACTTTGCTAAACAATCATGTTATTTTTTCCTTCTAGACACAAAGCTCCACGATCGTGGAAATATGTGTCCACGCCCCTCTTTCCACCTACCCAATGTAAAAATATTAATTGACTACTTTCATCTATTCCGAACACTTATGCACCCTTTTGTATCAGTTGACAGGACTAATCAAAAACAAATATGCTTATATAAATCGTCTATGCCAAAAAAGGCTGCCCCAAAAAAAACAACAAAGAAGACAGTTGCGAAGAAAAAGCATATTCTTCTCCGTGAAATTCCAACACTTCACTCTCTCGTAACGATTCTCTACATCTTGCTCGGAATTCTCTTCATCGCGATCTACATTACTAGGTTTGCTTAGTCCTTCTGAGTTCTATTTTTGAATTTATATCTCTTGAATAATTGCATTTAGTGCAGAGGAAGATATAATCAATCTGTGAGATCCATTCAGGAAAGTATATTTTTCCCAGGTGCACTGGGTACCTATCTGTCATCACTCACTCCGTCTCCGGCTATTGAAAGCTTTGCAAATAAATTTATCAGGGACAACGGGGGAATTCTTGGCACAAATGCGCCAATTGAACCTTGTTTCACTACCGAAGGCACAGCAGATGAAGAAGCAATTATCGTTTATGAACTTTGCGATGGCACTCCTTTCCATATCGGAATCGAGAAGAAAGAGGGAGAATATCCGGAAGCCATAATCGGGGTACAAGCTTAAATTTTCTGAGCCGCCTCAGAGATTTGAACTCTGGACCGACGGTTTACAAAACCGTTGCTCTACCACTGAGCTAAGGCGGCGTTTTCAACTCAAGAAATTCTATCAAAATTGAACTTGGAAGTCGATACCTAACTGATATATAGCTTGAAGCTCACTCGACCTGACGGTCGGGGAATCTTAAAAACACTTCATCAGACTTAAACTGTTTTTATTTCTTATCACTTTTTAGCCACTTTACACCCAGATACACGAAGGGGGTTTCGATAACAGACATTGAAACCTTTACAAGCCAATAAGGAATTACCAAGCTTAACAAAAATATGATATTTGAGCCAAATCCACGGTCAAATGAATAAAATGCAAGGGTCATAAAAATAACTGTGTCCGCAAATTGAGCTATGAAATTAGAAAGATTATTGCGCAACCACAAAGCTTTTTTACCAAGTTTATGTCGGATCTTCATAAATATAAAAACATCAGTAAATTCAGCAATAGCAAAAGCTATTAGTGATGCTGCAGAAATCCTGATGGATAAACCAAAAACAGCGTCATAAGCCTTTTCAGACGATAAAAACCTTGTTGATGGTGGAAGATTTACAAAAACAACCGATACTAAAAGTATAAGTGCAATAATAACCAAACCGGATCGTATTACGCTTCTTGTGCGTTTATAACCAAAAACCTCAGTAATTACATCATTTATCGTAAATATTAAAGGAAGTAGAAATATCGCAACGCTTGCATTTAGCTGATAACCAAATATCTTTGCGAGAGGAAAAGTTTTACCTCCCATGAGCTCTGATGCGACAATACAGAATATGTATATTGAAACCAAAAGATCAAATTTCTCTATTTTGAACATAAATGAATAATATCAAATGGATGCTGATATAACAACAAATTGAAGCTCCCTCGACCTGACGGTCGGAGAATCTCTAATAACACTTCGTCGGAGCTGAAATCCGCCGAAGCAGAAAAGCGCTTTGCACTCCTCGGACTTACGTCCGGGAAATTCTGCGAAGGCGGATCGAATACAAACAAATACGCAATTTAAATAAGACTAAAATACTGTTATGCACGGTTCAATTTAACTCTTATTATCCATCATAAAGAACGCCACAACATTTAGGACTTGACAGAATAAGATATATAAGTATACTAAATCTATTATATGCCAAGAAGCTCTACTTCCTCACTATCGCAAGAAACAATTTCCGAATTAGAATCACAGTTCTTCAATTTCCTTGACAGCCTCAATTCCGACGAAAAAAAGAAGTTTTTCAACGAATTCCTTACAAATGAGGAAAAGATGATGATGTACAAGAGGCTCGCACTCTACTGGTGTCTCTTGGAGGGATATCCTCTCGCAAAAATACAACAAATGATCGGAGTTACTCATGACACGACCCGCGTCTATAACAAAAAGAAAAATATGCTTAGTGACGAGTTCAAATCTCTTATGAAAAGGATTTCGATAAATACCACTCCTCAAGCGGCTGCGGAAGTGCACGAGCAAACTACCGAGCAACCAACCGAACAAACTGTAGAACAATCAAATGAACAACCGGAACCGGCCCTAGAACTTGAACAACCACATGAGGAATTTGAACAAGAATTTGTAAAGCCCGAAGATCTGCCACCCGTTGAGGAAGTCACATTTGAAACTCAACAGCACTCGTCAGACGAACAGATAGAAGCACAACCGACTTTGGATATGCCTCAGGAAATGCATGAAGACATACAGCAAAATCAGCCGGAGGAAACGCATATTATGCAAGAACCCGAAAACCAGACAGTGAAAAAAGAGGAAGAGAATGTTGGAATGCCTGTCGTGCACTCTTTTGATGAGCCAGACGCTCCTCGCGCCCCTTCAGCATCAACCCAAGAATCTGCTCAGTCGCAGGAACAATCAACAGATGAGGAAAAACCTCAAGAAGAAAAGAAAAAAGGTTGGGGAAAATTCTTCGGATTTTAGTATTCACTTGCTATTTATTATTTAATATCAAATATTTATTATCTGCTTATTTATTAAATTTTGATCTCTATTGTGGTGCCCCCCTGATGGCTTCAGGGGGACGGTTTCCAATTTGCGATTTTTCGCTCCTTCAGGCGGTTGCTGCTGCCGCAGACTAGACGGGCGCAAAAGACAAGCGCCAGTTTGCCGGACACGTCCGGTAGCAGGCAGTAGCGTGCCGGAAATTCCGCTCTGCGCGGGCATCATCTCCCCTGGCGAACTTCACTGCAATCGGCAGATCTCCCACCGACAGGTGTTTGTATTTCTCACCAAACACCAGCTTGACTACGATCACCTGGGCCTTGTACTTCACCCTGTTGACGCTCACGCTGACCGTCACCGGGCCGCACGGAATATCCACCGGCGAGATGAGCTTCTCGGTGTTGAGCGAGAATTCAAAGCCGATGAGGACCTCTAACGGATAAGCAAGATCCATGACTCCCTCCTACGAAGCCTTTCTGCTTGTTGTCCGCACGCGGCGGTACTTCTTCTTGGTTTGCTTCCGGTTGTACCGTTGCATGGCCTGATGTTGCTGTTTGGTGGTTCTGATTTCCCGGCGCCGGTCGAACTCGAACCTGATCGGAAACTCCCCCTCGGGGATATTCCCGAGGTAGAATCCGGCATTCCGGCCGAGATATCCAGATGCGCCGCTCTCCCCGATGATGACCTGGACCTTGCGGCCGTAGATCATGACAAAGGGATTGAGGCATGTGGGGAGGATGAGAGAACCGCGGAGGTATCTTTCACCCTTTTTGGTATTTCCGCTTTCGAGCAGGACCTTCTCGCCACCGCAAAGCTCAACCGTCTTTAGACCGCATCCATCGAGGATGAGTCCGAGAGCATTGAGCTCGGTAACGATGCCGCCGAAGTAAGAATTGGGCTTCATGATCCCCCCTGTTGTTTGTTTCCGCCTTTCCAAAGACATAAAAATCCTCAGAAAGGCGAAAACAAATATCGCAAATTTTAAAAGAACAAAAGCAGATTACCGCTTAACAACGCATGCATTGGCGACGAAAGCAATAAATTCCGCTCAATAAAATCTGGAAGATTGTATCATAGAGTGTCGAAATGAGGAATACTGATAAATAAGTGGTACCCCACCGCGCTTTAATGGGCGCGGTGGGTTCACTTGCAATAGACTTCAGCGCCGGTGGCTGTACCCCCCGCGGGGGTTTCGATGACCAACGACCGGACGCCTGCGGTAGGCGATGAGCCTCCCCAGACCGTAGCCGGCAAAAAAGATCACCGCACCAATCCCCAAGGCGCCAAGGATGGGAAGCCATCCTTCGTCTTGGCAGGAAAGATCGCCGCAACTCGGATAGGCGTTCCTACCCTCCTCGTTGGCGAGGTAAAGAACGGGCAGGAAAG
>CAZPUU010000051.1:4693-6558 GCA_964589835.1 uncultured Gammaproteobacteria bacterium | reverse complement strand
TGGTCCGAAGGAGGCCTATACGAATTATCCTGTATCCCGTATTTCTGCATGTCGGAATAGGTATATACTGCTCCCGCCCAAATAACGACTGCAGGTATTGACGTATCCACAGCCATTGCCCTTGAGACCACATTTCCTGCCATACTGTGACCCCACAATCCGATCTTTTGCGGATTCACGAAATCAGACTTCTGAAGCGCACTCTTTGCATTCAAAACATCAATAATATAGTCAGATGAATAGTAGGCACCACCCGGTGTTCCCTCAGAATTTCCGTGTCCACGGAGATCAACCTTAAAAATTACAAATCCCTCGCTTGCCAGATAGTCAACATAGGCGGCATAATTCTTGAATGTCTCATATAACGAAGGCGGTATATAGCCGTGCACAAATACAATTGCACTCCATCCCTCAAGGGGCATATCTCCATTTGGAATAGTTAACTGTGCGTTTATTTTCAATCCATCAGATAAATAACTAGTGCTATATGAAGTGTAGCTACTGCCGGCTGATACCTGCTCCAATTTTCCCAGTACCCCCGTGTACGGACGGCTTCTTAAATAGGGAATTGTCAAATCTTCAAAAGGCATTGGAGTCGGACTTGGAGAGAATGAATTACCCTTCGGAGTCAAAGACATGTTCTTTTCATGCTTTAGATTAGTAACTGCAAAATACGATATCGCAATTATGACCAGCAAAGCCCCCAGAAGAACAACAATTTTTTTCATGGAATAGGATTATTCTACCATATTGTCATCGACGCCCGGCCAATCCCAATATTCCTGAAATCCGGTCCTTCTGTCATTCCGGTATTGTTTACTCGTATAGTACCTTTCGAGCCGAGATCTCACAGAATACTTCTGGTGCGGAACTCTTAAATTCCAAAAGTTACGCTGTCCATTGGTAATTTTTACAAGATTAACCCCCTCTTCCCGCAACTGCTGCAACACATAAAGCCCTGCTATGTGCATGCGTGCGGTTAGCTCCTCAAGACTAATATGACAATTATTTGCATACTCCATATAAAGACCGCGACTACCGGGAGGATATTCAACATTCAAAGTGTGAGTGGGGCTTTTTCCGATAGTACGTTCCTCATAAGCAAATTTTTCATCCATCAGATCAACGGGCTTTTCAAAACCCATCGAATCGCGGAGTCCAAATTGTTCACCCTCTTGTAGGGTTACCAGCTGATGGCCAAACCACAGAACGGTGTTTTGTACTCCCCTCGGATGAGCTTCGTGATACTCGCAAGCGTCTTTAAAACTCTCCCAAAATGAATCAGCAGCAATCCCTACGGATACCGGAATCTGTACTTCTTCGGGAATTCTGGTCAACTCGCCATTCCTCTCCATAAGAAAGTATTTTATAGTATTATGGGTCTAATAACAATGGAATTGCGTGAAATTAAAGGTGGAAGAGGTTTTTGAGTGTAGCGATAAGACTTTCAAGGGCATTAACTATTCCTTCTATTTGCTGGTTCAGACCTTCACCTGACTCAGGCGTCGGAGTAACAGACAGCGTTGGACTCGGAGTTGCATTCGGATCTTCTGTTGGCGTTGGTGAAACTGTCACCGATGGATCAATTGAAGGAGAGATGGACGGCACGACACTTGGAGTAATGCTGGGATTTCTCTTTTTCTTTCCAATATCAGATCTTGCTGCAGCACTTACTGTTTTTCCTCCCTCGTGTTTTTTAGCTACACACGAAACAAATTGTCCATGATTTTTTACATCATCATCGCAATCATCGTCATCTAATGTGGGTGAAACTGAAATTTGTACAGTACTGGGAGAGACAACAGGTGTTGTTACTGCATCATCATCTTCCGCTTCTACTTCATTATCATCTTCAGATTTATTTG
>CAZPUU010000051.1:0-4593 GCA_964589835.1 uncultured Gammaproteobacteria bacterium | reverse complement strand
TTGTAACTTTTACCTCATCCGTACGTTCTAATGAATAGGCAGAGCTACTTTATGCTACAATGAGTGCCCCATGGATGACAAAGAACTCATCATGAAGGCACAGAAAGGTGACAAAGCAGCATTCGGTCTGCTCTACCAAAAGTACTTTCAGAAGATATATAGATACTGCAAATTCAATACCAAAAATGATGAAGTTGCAAAAGATATATGTCAGGAATCATTTGTCAAAGCGTACAAGAAAATTAAAGATTTCAGTACTGACGGCAATTGGTCAATGCAGGCGTTTCTCTTTGCGATCGCAAGAAACTTAATAATAGATAACAGCAGGCGCAAAAAAGAAGCAAATATTGACGAATACGAAAATTTAGAAAGCGATGAAAACTTGTATGATGACATCGAAAGACGGGATAACATACGAAAAATCAGAGTTGTTCTGTCACGTCTGGATGAAGTTGACAGGCAAATTGTCGTTCTTCGATATTTCGAAGAATTGCAAACCGGTGAGGTAGCAAAAATATTAGGCATAAAAGACGGAGCATTAAGAGTACGATCGTTCCGTGTTATGCAAAAAATAAAAGATTTATTTGAAAGCCTATATGGACAAAAAAATTGAAGATCTAAAACAATACTATTTGAGCGCAAAACCGCCAATGGAAATTGGTGAGGGATATGCTGACGTTTTGAACCGTATCGATAAAGTGACCAACCGGAAAAGCATTCCAATATATGCGTATGCTGGATTTGCAGTTCTTCTTTTTGTGATTGGGATTGGTGCCACAATTCTTTTTCCGAATAACGGTACTGTCACAGCTGTAAAGGCTGTAACACAAAAAACATTAAAGGTACTTTTCGCTCCATCAGTTACCCCCATCCCCTCACCGGAGATCAAAACTTTAAAGGAAAAAGTCCCCACACCTACTCCAACAGCAAAAACCACCCCGTCACCTACGCCTTCTTCTCAAAGAACTCAAGAAAAATCTGGGGAAAAAAATGAAAATAAAAAGAATTCCGAGACAAAAATTCAGGAAGTGAAAGGCGCCAGCGACAACTCAAATCCGACTGTCACACCTTTTCAGCGTCAATCTGAGGAACACAAAAATGAAAATTCGAATGAAAAATCGGATAACAATAATCAAGATAACTCATCGGAAAATTCTAAAGGGAAAAATAAGGATGACTGAAAATAAATTTCTAAATTCCTATAAATGAAGATAATTAAAAATTCCGTAAACGAGAAATGCTGGCCATAGAAGCGCTTTTAAAAATAACACAATTCCGTCTACAAAACTGGTTGCCTGAGGAATGAAGTAAAAAAGAGCTCCGAGAAGTCCGATACCATATACAGCCCCTCCTCCATTTGCATTATTGCTGACATGATTCCAATTATTAGTGCTCATACCATTACTATACTACTCCATTCTTGCTTTGCAATATCCAAAAACTGAAAGCTTCAGATGGCAAAAATTCACAAAGCATTTCGACAAAAAATGCTCAGTACAGCCAAATTGCAGGCTGGTTATCAATTAATAATTTATCTTGCCTATCAGTGCTATACTAGCATCATAGTAAAAACCCCCTACATACCGTACTTCACAACCTCGCGGTACCGCGTAGACACTATGGTGCAGTTATCCGAGGTGACCCAGATAGACAGAGTGGCAGATCTGGGAACCGGGGATGGACGCATAGCAATAGCATTCGCCAAGGAAGGAGCGTGGGTAGATGCGTACGAATTAGACGGCGAACTCATTCAAAAAGCAAAATCTCTCATAAAAAAAGAGCGGCTCGATGACCACATAAAAATGCTCAAAAAAGATTTTTGGAAAGCTGATTTATCGGTGTACGACATTATTTGCATATACCCGATGCCTGATATCATGCAGCGGTTGGAAGAAAAGCTTTTGAAGGAACTCAAAAAAGGAACCCGTGTTCTTCTTAACTACTATCCTTTTTCGAATTGGAAGTTCGAAAAAACAAAAAACAATATCTATTTGTACGTAAAGCAATAATCATCCTGAAGTTTTTTCTGTTAAACTCCGCACCCCATGTGACACATGTCACATGAGTGTCTTACACTTTCGATATATATTGAATACATGAAAAAGTTTTACTTTACTCAGAGCGTTATTCTTTTTGCAGGAACCGCATTTTCCTGGTGGACGGTCGCAAATGATTTTCTCAAATTCCAAAACAAAGAAGCAATCAATCCCCTCTATACACCGTGCTTCTATGGAGCTATCGGTTTTCTGCTTTTCTATTTATATTCGCTATTCATCTTTTTTGCAGATGAGAAGAAAAGAAAAAAACACCAGAAATACCTTGTCATAGGACTTGTGGGCGGAACCCTATTTGGGTGGGGTAATTTTTCGCTTGAGCTCTGTAAATTTTATATTTTCAAAAACCCTACAAGTTGTTCAGGTGCATCAACTTCATCGCCATTCTTAACTGCCTGCTTCTACGGTTCGTGTATCTATTTAACCTCACTGATAAGCTCGATAATAACGTTCAGAAATTTAAGAAAGAGGAACTAGAAAGAAGATCTATTGCTCGGTATCACCACCGTACTGTTTCATCAATTCCTTGATTTTTTCTTCACTCATTTCGCCTTCTGCAGGAACTGAATTATTATTGGCAGGAGCCGTAAAACTTGACATATCGCTGAATTTTACATCCCCCGGTGGCGTAAAGAGGCTATCTTGAACCACTGCTACTTTGCAGCTATCTTTATATTCCTCTAAATCTTTCATAAGGTTATCTTTTTGATCTGCATTTGAGCCGGATCCACCTTCTGCAGTCTCATCAGGTAATGTCATGACAAAACCTTCACTGCCATTCCACATATACAACTTTTTGTCCTTCATGATAATGCTCCCTGCCTCCTCCGGATTAGATGATGTCACGTCGGCTCTAATTGCTCCATTTTTTATGTACGCTTTTGACGATCTGCCTTCTGTATCCTTATAGTCACATTCAAGACTTACAGAACGAGAAAGAGCATCTTTTATTGAGGTGAATGCATTTCCGCCACCGCCGATACTACCTTCTTTCACCATTTTGTTCCCCATAAGAAAATACGCTCCTGCTCCGATAAGAATAAGAACAACAATTGCAATAATAATGAGTTTTGGATTCATCGAAGACTTTTTCGCGGTCGCCATACATTAAGCATAGCAATTTGTAAAAACCTGTCAATGGGCAATATCATTGAGATAGTATTCATTTTTTTGTAAAGTAATAACTATGGTAAAAAGATTAATACCGATCCTCGCCCTCTTGTTAATAGTTGGTTTTCTCGCGGTTGCACTCAAACAAACCAAAAAGTCTTCGTCCGCTATTCCCACACCAACGATTCAAATTTCACCCATACCCACAATTCCCCCTTCCTGGAAAAATTACACAAATTCTGAGCTACACTTCTCCCTGCACTTTCCCGAATCATGGAGACTTGTTGACAATCCAAATCATGATATGGGAGGCACGACTCAAATTTTTTCTTACCCCGAAGGAAAATATATAGGAGGTGAACCGTTCAAGGAAGGGGATTTCAAGATTGAAATTGCTTATCTTGCAAATCCAAAAAAATTAGCTATTGAAGAGCTAATCCTCAATCTCTCAAAAGACGGGTTGTCCGGTGAAAAAATTATGAATTTTCAGGATGTGTTTCTTGGAAATACTCCGGCTGTTATGAGTATAATTCCGGACGAATCGGTCTCGTCATATTACATTAAGCTCTCGGATGTAATGATACTTTCCATTACAGCTGCCCCAAGTGAAAATGACCCGACGGTAAAAGCGATTCTGTCAAGTTTTTCATTGATAAATAATTAAGCAGTTCCAAACTGCCTCCGCAAAGCAAAACGCGCAACCTCATCATTTGTTAACGCTCTACTAATACTATCTTTTTCCCAATACAGCGTTACACTACGACCCAGAAGCATCTCGTATATATTTGAAGGACCAATCTGGTAACCGGCCTCGTTTATTTCATCCTGAAACAACGTAGATTCGATAGATTCATCACCCACATCCATTGTAAATACGAGGGTATCGGGATCTTTGACAAATATTGAGCTCACGGCACTTCTCGAGCGGTCAAAGAGAGTTGTTCCTTCAGGCAATATCTCTCTATCTCTATAAATATAACCGCCCAAATATGAGACTTCACTTTCAATCGTCATGAGGGAGATTATACCATCGAAAAACCTCTTGCCATAACTATATCAAAAAGGTACAATCCATATCCATGAAATTGACTTTAGCTCTTATACTGTTTGTAGTTATTCTTTTTCCACAGCAGTCTTTTGCGCGGAGCAAACACAAAACAAGATCAAATATTCAAATGCCATCATCAATTTCTGAAATTACCCCGGAAGCACCGTCAATCCCACCTTTGCCTTCAACAGAACAATCCACACACCCAACTACACCCACCATATCTCCGACGCCAATAACTACCTCAAATATCTCACCGACTCCGGTTATCTTTGACCTTAACGGGTATGATGTGAATGAAGATTTTTCCACGAATAGTAACCGTGTCTCTTGGACCATTTTTGACAGAATTGTCAGCGCAGTACTCAAAAATATGCTCGG
>CAZPUU010000050.1:0-6603 GCA_964589835.1 uncultured Gammaproteobacteria bacterium | reverse complement strand
TTTGGCGATTGCTTTTCTATGAATAAGTGTACCATATCCTTTATTTTTCTCCCATTCGTAATGCAGGTATTTTTTCCCCAATTCCGTCATAAATCTATCCCGTTCAACTTTTGCAATAATTGATGCTGCAGCAATTGAAATACTCAACGAATCCCCGCGGATTATTCCCTTTTGAGGAATAGCAACTTCAGGAATTTCAAATGCATCGATAAGAAGATACGGGTTGCGGGTTTTAAATTTCAGTGTCTCAGCAACTTCCCTCATTCCCTCAAATGTTGCCATGCCAATACCACCTTCGTTAATACGCTCAACGGAAATAAAACTAATGTGCCAAGCTTCAGCTAACTCTTTTATTGTAAGGTTTAATTCCTCACGTTTTTTCGCTGTTATTTTTTTACTATCATTGATTCCAAGTGACAAAAGATGATCAATTTCGCTACGGCTCAAATTCGAAGAAAATACAACTCCCCCGACTGCAACCGGTCCTGCAAATGCTCCACGCCCTACCTCATCGACGCCAATTACCGTCATGCCTTTGTCCCACAAAGGAATTTCGTATGAAAAATCAGGGAGCGCCGACATTACCAGAGTATATCATTTTGAGCTTAATATTGATCCAAATAAAGTAATGCTATACTTTTAGTATGCACCAACTGTTCAGAAAATTTTCGGAGAAAACCTCTCACGCGGCAGGAAGTGCATACACTTTTATCATTGCGGTACTTTTGATAATTATCTGGATAATAACAGGTCCATTATTTCACTTCTCAAATACTTGGCAACTTGTCATAAATACGGGAACCACGATTGTCACATTCCTTATGGTTTTTCTGATCCAAAATACTCAAAATAGGGATTCAAAAGCCATTCACATCAAATTGGATGAGCTCATTTATGCGTCAAAAAAAGCAAAGGACAAATATCTGGATACCGAAGATTTAACCGATGAAGAAATAGAGAACGAGCGGGAAAAATTCATAGATATTGGCAAAAAAAGCAAGTAAAGACTATTTTGCGGGACAACTCTCGAATTCACAGTTGGGTCCGCTTCTCCCAACATACGACCCGTCCGGGCACTCTCTCACTTCCATAGTGCACATCGTGCCTTTCGGAGCAATGCTTTTTGGAGGGTCAGTTGACTCGCGCATAAATGGCTGATCAAGCTCTTTTTGCAACTGCATCCCAAGAAAAAAACCGATAAAAGGTATCGCTACAAAAAGGAATAGAGCCAGCGTTTTTGAAAGAGGTGTTACCGTGTTCCACACATTTTTCTTTGCCATACAAAAAAAGTATAGCATTTTTACTCTTATGGTAAAATAAGCACATGACAGAGGTAGCGATTGACGGAACCACTGCTCTAAAAGATTTTCAAGATATTCCTCCACCAACATTTTCCCATGAAAAAGGAGGCCAGTATATGCTTTCTATGCTTTCTCAAAGAGAACTATGGCAGAGAAGACCTGCCGAAGCAAAAAGACCTGACCCAATTTTGTTTTTGAATTTGCAATCAGAAAGGCAATACGTCTTTGACGGTAACACCCTTAAAACACAGGCAATTGAGGACATACAAAACCGTGGTGAAGGTTTTAACGGAGTTGTTCTAGTAACCGGTCCGCTGGAAGAATCAGATACCAATGTTGTAAGAAAACTAACCACCGGAATTGCTTCATTAAAGCCAGGAGCTTCAGTTTTTCTTTTTGAAAAACCCGAAGGCCCACTTAAAGGTCCTGGCAGTTTTGTGGATAAAGATTGGCGCAAAGGGAAACTTAAAAAGCTCGGGCTCGTAGAAGTTGGCATTCTCAACAGCGGGAGAAGTGTTCCCGGTTCAATTTTGTGGGAAGCGCATATGCCAAGAGAGGGTTTGACGGAACCAATTAACCTCCTCGAAGATGGACCCTACTATATAAATGGAATGATTGGAGATATGAAAGAAAAATATAAAAATCAAGGTTGGAATGTAGTCGATTTTGACAACTCAGAACTTGCAAAAAAACTTAAGTCTTCAATATTCCCCTTAAGGGATATTCATACAATCCGAGACGGATTCGGAATAAAAGTAAAATCAAATCAATGCCCAACATATACTTGTGAAGGAATTATTCCGATTGACACTGGCAACATTGAATTAAGTAATTCATGCGGTGAAGAACACTTTCCCCCAGAAAAGACAGCACTAACTCATACCTTAGATGAGTCAAATAAAAACGTTGGGGCAACAAACAATGTAATTAACAAAACCAAAATAGAACAGCACGCTCCATACTGCGGGGACTTCCCGGAACATGGCGAAATGCAATATGATACCAGGAGAAAAATGTATATTTGCCCCAGCTGTGCAGGGAAAGATTAGATTATTGAAGTCAACAATAGTAAATTTGATGCATTTATCAACCATTTATGGTATGGTAGTCACATGAGAAAGGCAGGCTCATATACTCTCTCTACCCTAGTTCTACTTCTGGCAAGCACATCTCCTTCGCTTGCTTCTACTTCAGTTAAAATTGAAGGGAATGAAGGCAATGCAAGCGCTAAAGTCAGTATCCAGAATAACTTCAACTCAACAGGCACCTCTACAAATACTGTAGATACACATACAAAAGTCCGGATCGAAACAAATGGTGAAGTAAATGAATACGAATCAAGCAATGGAGAAGACGTAACAATCGAATCGAGCAACGGAAATGCAAAGGTAAATATCACGAATAAATCAAACACCTCACCCCCACCCTCAACGCTTGGTGCACAGGAAAAAAATAGTGACGCAACAAAAACAGCCGCCCAAAATAACGAGAGAAAAAATCAAAGCCTAAAAGAAAAACAAAAAGATTTTTTTGAAAAATTGGAAGAATTGATCCGTAACTTCTTTGCAAACCTCTTCTAAGCACAAACGCCTACTTTCGTGTATAATATAGGCCTATTATGATAAGTCCTGAGGCAAATATTTGCGTGCCCGAACAGGCGCCGCAAGAAAACCTTCCGTATGATTTCACCTTGCAGTTTTTGACTGCTGCTCGAAATGCTGGGATAATAAAGAGAGTTATCGAAGCTGCTGATAACCCACAACGAAGGAAAAAGCTTGAGAAAAGTCTTGATACTGTTGTCCGCTATTATTTAACAGATGCATCACTTCCTGACATTGCTGAAGCAGACGCGGTATCGGTCAATGAAGCACATAGAAGAAGAAATTTCGGGATGCAAACTCTATGGGACAACTCCCCTCCTGTTATGCAGAAATTTTTCCCGTTCGATTCACTTACCTTTAGAAAACCTCTGACAGAGAAGGCAAAGCGGAAAATATCTCAAGCCCATAACGGAAAAGCTCAACTAATAGAACATGCTTTGCTCGCAGGAAAACCACTTGATTTGATCAAAAGTGAATATGACCTAAGCACTAATGACCTCGTTCGTGCAAGAAGAATATTGAATCAGTGGGGAGGAGCTGGAGTTCCTCATAATTACAAAGGGTATGACGGTCTTGACCTTGCAAGTCAAATTGAAAATATTGGAAAGCTGTCACCTAGGCACAAACAAGAGCTGCTCGATTCACAGACTCTTGCAGGACTTAATAAGAACCAATATTTTGCGAAATTAAAAGAGGTAGTAGAAACGGCAGGCTACAAGTTCTGTAATGCGGCAGCAGCCCTTTTTGCCCAAGAGCTGCAATCACACAAAATACCCATGAGAACAACCAGCTATATGATCAAAAAAGATGGCCCGAGACGAGGTCAAGTTCATAGAAATAGATTCATTCTAAGAGCAGATATCCAACGGGCAACCATGGTACTCAAATACAATCCAAAATTTGCAAAATACAAAAGGGAAGACGCTGACTGGTAATTTAATTCCCAAATAACCGCTTAGCACCAGTAGGGACGATCACTTTTTGAGAGCTTGGAATTGCGTTAACAACTATCGTATCTGAATAACCCATCGGATTACCATCAATCGTTATTCCGATCAAATCCTCAGATTGAATAGACATAACCTCATTGCGGTCAATGTTTCCTCTTTTAAGTCCCGGTATATGCTCTCGCCCGGCAATAACTTGTGCAAATTGAGCCAAAAATTGGGGTCCCAGCCTACCCTCAAAAAATACCGTTTCCAATTTTCCATCATCTACAATTGTATCTTTATTTAAAGTCAAAACGCCATATTTCCGGGAATTCGAGATCACACCTATGAGCATATTGTGCAAATAATGCTCCGTATTAGCATGCATGACGGTTACCGGATGCCCGCGGTACACCCAACCATCCAGCATGCTTCTTGCAAAGGTTTGCGCAAAGGTTGCAGCAGCGCCATGTCTTCTTTCCGTATACGGCTTGTGTACCTTCATGTACTGCTCGCTGTCAAATCCAAGATTTGCAAATTGAAGAAATACCTTACCGTTTATGCTCCCCACATCAACGGTTTTGACCGTGCTTCCGCCGATTATCTGTTGGCTTGCACGCTCCATGTCCTTTGGAATTCCCATCTCACTTGCCCATACATTGAAAAGTCCGGTCGGAATTGTTGCAACAGGCATTTCGGACCCGACTGTTGCCTGCATTACTTCATTTAGCGTGCCATCCCCTCCCACGACAACAATTGCATCTGCCCGTGAAGATATCGCGTCAGAAGCTATGTCTGTGGCGTGCTCGGGAGCATTGGTCTCAACAACATCAACCTGATTTCCAAAATAACCGAAAGTTTTCTCAACTCTGCGTAAATCTTCCCGATCAGACGAAGACAGCCCGTTTCCTGCAACAGGATTTACAACAAAAAGAAGATTTTTATTCGACAATGCTGCTGAATGCACTTCATGCATAAGGGCGTAAGTGTATCAAATTAGAACATCGAAATCAAACTATGGGACTACTTTTTGCACCTCAGGAAATCCTTGGTGTTCATCATCCCGCACTGATGTAATTCGTTCTCGCTCCACATCAACTTTCTATTTAGGCCTTCAACTAGCCCTTTTTTCACTTTCACGTCAGGATTATGACTGTTGCTTGTCAAGCCACTTTATATTTCGGCCTTTATACTTCGAGCTATGCCTGTTGCAGAAACACTCGCACCTCCACCCGATCCACACATAGAATTCAGAGAACTGCGCCCGGACCTTTTCCCTGAAAAAGAGGTGGTCGACCGTTCTATGCTTGAAGCGACAACTCAGGTTGCAGTTGTTGCCAAAGTAGAAATTGAGACTTATCCTCCGGTCCTTGAAGGTGAAAAGCTCCCAAGCAGCGTTAAAGACGAAAGAACACTTGTCATAGATAACACAGGTGGAGCTGTCATTCGCCACTCTCTGTCTACCAACGACTTCGGGGCCGATCTTGTTGGCGCTGAGGGAGGAAAGGAAAAGCAGGCAGACAAAGGTGGTCTTGATATTGATGTCGTGCTTGGAAAACACGGGAATGGATACAAGCTTGTCTGGGGCGTTCATGATGTCATTGAAGGAACATCTGCTGCTTCCCACAATAGACCGGGAGCAATATCAATCATCGCAACGACAACCGCCGGGGGAGTTATCCCGACACCTGAAAGACGCAGCAATCCCGAGGAAAATATCGAATACATGGAAAAATTGATGGGTCCACCCGCATTGGTCGGAAAAATTGCACTCGACAAAACTCCTACACAGAATTTAGAGGAAGCATTGAAACTTGGCGTAAATCCTGCAGACATTGAGGTAACTGTCCTTAAAAGACCGAGAAATGAAGCTTTGATCCGTGAAATAGAGGCTTTTGGAGCAAAAGTTAACCCTATCGACGCCGGTGACCTTGTGCCTTCTCTTGATGCGATGCGTGATGTGGAAGGCAAAGTTAAACTCGTTATGGGAATTGGCGGCTGGGAAGAAGGGGTAATTGCTGCCGTTGGTGCAAAAGCCCTAGGAGCTGTTGCCGAAGGACGGATGGCTGAAGTATGGAAAGAAAATGGTGTAGAACAACATATCATCTACCCTGAGTATCTAAGGCTTGACGATATTGTTCCCGGAGAGAAAGAACACAGCACGGTTACGTTTACCGCAATAACCGATATCAAAGCTTTTGATCTTAAAGGAGTTGATCTGGAAAAAGGCGAGGCCCAAGGAATGCAGATCGACAAAGACGGGATGCATAAGAAAATCATTCCGTTCAAGCAAGAAGATGCAAGACGGGCTCACAGAGAATTCAGGGTTCCTCCACTTGCCGCATAGAATATTTTCCGAAGTTTTCTCAACTCTAGTAAGGGTCTGGGCTTGAGCGATTATATTGGAACTTTTTACCAGTCCATTAGTTTTATAAATCTATCTAATGCATCTTTATAATATTTCATAGCAATTCTTTCCTGTGCATTTTTTATAGATAACCAATCGTATCCCCAAAACTCCTCCATATTGATCGACACCGCCCTCGGGCTTGTTTTTAATGCGAAAAAAACATCATAATGTTCTTTACATTTTTGATTTGGATTATCAATATCTAAAATCTGAGCACCAAAAGGACCAACTAGTGTGCCTTCTTGTTGACTTAGACTAATTTCTTCTTCTGCTTCTCTCAGGGCAGTGCCCATTGGAAGCTCATTATCATCTACATGTCCTCCGGGAAAAATCCAAGAGTTTGCTTTTTTGTGATGGACTAA
>CAZPUU010000049.1:2460-6621 GCA_964589835.1 uncultured Gammaproteobacteria bacterium | reverse complement strand
CTTTTCTGTCATCAATAGAAAGACCGTCTCGCACATCATCAGGCAGATTCTCGGCTATCGATAAAAGCGAACTTACGGCAGCAGGATCGGGGAAAACAGCATCGAGAGAAATCCCCAACCTACTGTTTTCAACCATTCTTTTTGCCTTTTCGGGGATACCTCCACCGGTTATGTGCGCTGCAGCAACTATATCAACATTCCTTGGCTCATCGATTTTTCCCTGAGCCGCATACATGAGGGGACCGTAAAGACGGGACGGACTAAGCAACTGCCTTGTCACCTCAGGATGAAGTTCGTGCCATGGGGTTAATACCTGCTCCAACACGTCGTGCCCAAATATTCCGGATAGAATTCCGACAATATCACGCTCTCCCAATATTACTCCGTTTGCGGTTAACTCCCTCATAACGTACTCTTTCTTGCCGGTCAGTCCTTGCCTTACCATCCAGTCAGCCTCCAAAATGGCTCTGGCTTTTGTCAGTCCATTGGACCTTATTGAATTCTCTCTGGTTGCAACAACCGGCTGACCCGGCGCAAGCTCTTTGCCCAGAATTAACTTGTCAGGATTAAAAACACTAATCCCCACCGCATTCCAATTTATCCGCGTGTCTCCATATCCACTGCTCCGGTACCCCAATTCGGCTGTCTCACCATTAAGTAAAGCAAAACTACCTTCGTCACACGCTGCCTTAAGACCCCTGGCAAGAGCTCCAATAACCTCTCTGTTTGAAGCTGTGTTCATGTCGATAATATTTGCCGCACCCACCATGTACCGTCCGAACCGTGCCTCATCTCCGTCAATCATCGCCAATGTATCAAAAGCTAGTGACTCGAATAACTGAGCTTCGGGAAAACCTTCAACTACACTTCGTGCATACAACCGCTCTGCAAGCTCGGGTTTGGTACCGATCCCATCAGCGGTTGGCCAAAAACTATACGGACTGGGATCTATTCCTGCAATCGTGTAGTGTGAAGTATTCTCGTAAATTCGGGGGTGAAATCTGAAATCGGGGTAATTACCTGACGTCTGCCTTACAACTTCTCCGAGGGTCATTGAGGCAAGTCCTTTTTCGTCGTGAACAAGTTCTGTCATATCTTTTGGACAGATTTGGGATACTCAGGACTTGTCTTATTTAGACCAAGCCAGAGTTGAATATTTAAAGCCTTTTTTCCCCAAAGAAAGCCAATGTTCATTTTCAGCAGTCTTATTTCCCTCTGCTTTTTCGCGTGTTGCGCGAAGCAAATGCATCGCATGCGCCAACTGGATAAATAGCGGAAGTATCTTCAATTCTTCTGAAGTCAGTTTATTATAGGTAGAATACTCATCGACCAATAGCTTGAAATATTTCTTAACTCCGATCTTGTCGGTCGGATCAAACATCAAGTCACTCATAATTACGGCCAATTCAACTATCCGGGGATAAAAATTTGCAACTGAAAAATCAACGCAATAAATTTTTTCTTTACTTTTCATAAGATTCGAACTTATCAAATCCCCGTGCACAAGCGAGTGGGGCAACGCCTTTATATCGATTTCTTCGAAATCTGACTTCAAGCGGTCAAGCACCTTGAGCTCTTTTGCTGAGAGATGTTCGCGCGATTTCTCAAGTTCTTCTGGAAAATTTACCAGAGCCCAACTGTCATACAGTGGTGCCGGCTTATAATCGATTTTATTAATCAGCGCCGCGATTTTTATAATTTCCTTCAATTCTTCTTTTGTCGGAAGTTTTTTCAGGTCGTAAAATGATTTTCCTTCAATGAATTCAAACACTGCAAGCCTGATGTTGAAGTTTTCGTATCTCCCGCGGAAAATGTATCCTGTTTCTTTGAGCAAGAATTTCGGATGGGAAACACCGCTATCAATTGCGGTTTTTACAATATTGATAAGCCTTAAGCACTGCGCGTCATCCCTGCTTTCTGCAAATATTTTGACAAAAAATACCCCTTTTTCGGTTGTGAGTTTTAAATTCACATCCTCATACCCCATTTCTATTGGTTCAAATGATCGGTATTCTCCCAGAATGTACTCACGGCACACGTCTATCATGATGTCGTCAAACTCTCCCTGGAAATTAATTCTTTTTCGCAAGCTTTGGGGTATACTCATTTAGTGGTTATGTACATTCTACCACACTAGCGCCTTATTTTTCGAAGCGTTTTACTGTTTGAGAAAACGGATTTTGTCACGGATAAGCGCTGCTGTTTCAAAATCCAGATCCTTTGCAGCTGCTTGCATCTCTCGTCGCAATGATTTTATCAATTTTTCCTTTTCGTCTGGAAGCAATACATCCTTTTCTATCAAAGGCTTGAGGTCTTCCAGTATTCTTTCCCGCTCGATTAACTTTGCCCTGATTTCCTTTTCGATAGTTTGGGGCGTAATACCATGGTCTTTATTGTATTTCAACTGGTGCTCGCGTCTCCTGTTCACCTCTGAGATCGCATCCTCCATAGAGCCCGTTATGTTATCTGCGTACAAAATTACATGCGAGTCTACTCTCCGAGCTCCCCTTCCCATAATCTGAATGAGACTGCTTCTGGAACGCAAAAATCCTTCCTTGTCGGCATCCAAAATTGCAACAAGACCAACCTCGGGAAGATCAAGTCCTTCTCGCAGCAGATTGATGCCCACCAAAACATCATAAACACCCGAGCGCAAGTCATCCAAAACATCCTGACGGGACAGTGTATCTATATCGCTGTGAAGGTAATTAACCTTTATACCCTTTTCTTCAAGAAATGTTGTCAAATCTTCAGACATTCTTTTTGTCAATGTATTGACGAGCACCCTCTCGTTCTTTTTAACCACTCGTTCAATTTCTTTCATTAAATCCTGAATTTGGCCTTCGGATTTTCTTACCTCTATCTCAGGATCAACCACACCCGTTGGACGTATCAATTGCTCTGCAATATTCCCGGATCCTGACTTTTCTATTTCGTATTCGCTTGGAGTTGCCGACATATAAATGGTTTTTTTAATCTTTGTCCAAAATTCTTCAGACTTAAGAGGCCTGTTGTCATACGCTGCAGGGAGCCTGAATCCATAGTCAATTAGTGTTGACTTTCTAGCACGGTCACCGTTGTACATTCCTCTTATTTGGGGAATCGTCATATGCGACTCATCAAGAACCAATAACCAATCTTTGGATACGGAATTGAAAAATTCAAGTAATGCATACGGAGGATCACCGGGATTTCTACCGTCAAAGTACCGTGAATAATTCTCAATTCCATTGACATACCCCAATTCTTTTATCATCTTAAGATCATATTCGGTTCTTTGTCTGATTCTCTGAGCCTCAACCAGCTTTCCTTCTTTTTCAAATAATTTAACCTGGATCGCTAAATCGTGCCGTATTTGGTCAAACACTTTTTCATACGTTGAAGCATCGGTTACATAATGCTTTGCAGGATAAATAATCACACTCTCCTTTTCCGCAATAATGTCTCCCGTAAGAGGGTCTACCTGCTCAATTTTTTGAATAAAATCACCGTTAAAAGTAACCCTGAAGGATTTATCTTCGTATCCCGGTATTAACTCGACAACATCCCCCCTCACACGGAAGGTGCTTCTTGTGAAATTGTAATCGTTTCTCTGGTACATCAGGTCCAGAAGCCTATCTACTATGGAATTTCTGGAGATTTTTTCTCCCTTCATCATTTGAAGAGTCAGCTTGCCGTATTCATCGGGAGAACCGAGGTTGTAGATGCACGAAACCGAAGCAACAACTATCGTGTCTTGCCTTGTCATCAAATTCGTCGTTGCCGCAAGTCTCAATTTGTCAATTTCATCATTGATTTCGGTCTCTTTTGCAATATACGTGTCTGTTGTAGGGATATACGCTTCAGGTTGATAATAATCGTAATAGCTGACGAAGTAACTGACAGCGTTATTCGGAAAAAAGTCCCGTAACTCTTGATATAACTGCGCTGCCAACGTTTTATTGTGAGACATGACAAGTGTAGGCCGGCCGTAATTTTTAATAACATTTGCGATCGTGTACGTTTTTCCACTACCGGTTACGCCAAGAAGGACTTGGTTATCAACACCCTTACTCAACCCTTCACTCAATTTTTTGATCGCTGTGGGCTGGTCGCCTGTCGGCTTATATTTACTGACTAAATCAAACATAGGATTTATTAGTATACCACAGCCCTGAGGCT
>CAZPUU010000049.1:0-2360 GCA_964589835.1 uncultured Gammaproteobacteria bacterium | reverse complement strand
TATTTACTGACTAAATCAAACATAGGATTTATTAGTATACCACAGCCCTGAGGCTGATAATCACACTAGCAAAATTTCACGCCAAACTGCACTACTTTGTTATAGATAATCATATTGACGTGTTCGATCAATTTTCGTATAAATTTAGTATAGTTTTGTAGAATAATTTCTTAATTTTTCTACTAATTTAACCACTCATTCATTATGACAGCAGTACTTTACAGACGGGAAAGAGAACTTTTAACCTTCATCTGGCAGTTCCAGGAGAGAAACGGCTATTCGCCTACTCTACGGGAAATGGCAGATGCCATGAATAGACGCGCACCCTCTACAATTCACTCTCTGATCCGAGGCCTTGTGGATAAAGGGTACGTGCAAAAAGTGGATGGCAATTTGCGCACCCTTAAAATCCTAAAAAAGGATCAGATAGGTGCGCTTATCGGGGAAAGGGTGAGAGGAATCGGAACGACCCTGTCGCTCCCTCTTATGGGATTTATCGCTGCAGGAGCTCCTCTTGAGCCCCATACCGACCCCGAAGCCTCTCTTGATGTCGCTTCCTCCATGATATCGGGAAAAAGAACATCTTATGCTCTTCAAGTAAAAGGTAATTCAATGATCGAAGACGGTATTTTCGATGGAGATTTTGTGGTTGTCGAAAAAACTGAAGTATGCAATGAGGGAGACATTGTTGTTGCTTTAGTTGATGACAGCCTAGCCACTCTCAAACGGTTCTACAAGCGTGACGGAAAAATTGTTCTTATGCCTTCAAATAGCGAAATGGATCCGATATACCCTACAGAGTGCAGGATTCAAGGTGTTGTGACCGGACTTGTCAGGAAATTTGGATCTGCTAACTAAATGTCCGCCTATTTACTCTTCTTGACTATCTCTTTAATTTCCTTATAAGATGTTGGGCCTTCTTTTTCCTTCTTTTTTTGCAACTTATGTTTTACAACTTCGTAAATCATTGGGAGTAACGATACAAAAATAATTACATATATAGCCACTTCGAAATTATCTTTCACAATACTCAAATTACCAAAAAAGTAACCTGCAAATACAAGAGACGTAACCCATGCAAATCCGCCAATAATGTTGTAGCTTATGAATGTGCTGTATTTCATGCTTCCGATACCGGCCACGAATGGAGCAAATGTTCTGACAATCGGCACAAACCGGGCAATAATTATAGTCTTTCCGCCATACTTTTCGTAAAATTCTTCAGTTTTTTTTAGATATTTTTTGTTGAATATCTTTGAATTCTCATCTTTAAAAACTTTTGCACCCAACTTGTGCCCTAGCCAATAATTAGCAGTATCTCCGAGGATTGCAGCAGCTAATAACACTATGTAAACAAGAATTATATTGAAATGACCGACAGCAGCAAAAGCACCAACTATAAATAGCAGTGAATCCCCGGGAAGAAATGGCACAACAACCAGCCCGGTCTCAGCAAAAATCACAAGGAATAAGATCACGTAAGTCCAAACACCAAAGATTTGAATTATTTGCGCAAGATAATCCCCAAGATGCAGAAAGAAATCAATAATTTGCATTTTTAAATTCTATCAATAAAGCCTGGCATTTAGCAAATAGTTCATCTACAATACAAAAATGAGCATTCAAGGAACACTTTTTGTTGTAGCAACACCGATCGGCAACTTACAAGACATAACGTTAAGAGCTCTTGAAACGTTAAAGAGCGTCGGCACGATTGTCTGTGAGGATACGAGAGTAACATCGGTATTGCTTCACAAATACGAAATAAAAAAGCCGATGATTGCGATCAACGAATTCAACGAAGAACAAACGGTCTACCAAATCATAAAACTTCTTGAGAATCAGGATGTTGCGCTCGTATCGGATGCCGGAACTCCTCTTATTTCAGATCCTGGTTACAGGCTAAGTATAGCTGCAAAAAAACATGGGGTCAGGATTACTCCCATTCCGGGGGTTACGGCCGTAACAGCCGCTCTTTCTGCCGCCGCTCTTCCTACAGACAGGTTTCTGTTCCTTGGTTTTCTTCCAAAGTCTGCAACGCGCGGCAAAAAAATTCTTGAGGAATACAAGACTTACGAAACAACAATTATTCTGTACGAATCCCCTCACAGAATAGTTGCAACAATAAAAGCAATTAAAGAAGTATATGGAAATATAGAAATTACAATCGCCCGGGAGCTAACCAAACTCCACGAAGAAATATTAGCTCAAAAAGCGGACACATTTATTGAAGAATTTACAAAAGTTCAGCCAAAAGGGGAAATAGTCGTACTATTCTCAACCAAACCGTAGAGGCTAGGACAGTTTGCTCTTCGTCAATTCCTGCTCTATCGCAAGAAGCCTATTGTACTTTATGATCC
>CAZPUU010000048.1:0-6712 GCA_964589835.1 uncultured Gammaproteobacteria bacterium | reverse complement strand
ATATATTCCATTTTGAACAAATGCATCTTTTTTTGAACTTTTCAGATATTTTCTGACCGGCTCAAGCGCATAAATATACGTTACGACTCCGAGAGCTGCCAACACTACATATTGGATAATGAGAATCGCTTGCCCTGTCATGTCTTTCGACTTTAACAACTGCGCAGGCAAATGCTGAAGATCGGTTATCAAATAGATTGTGTTGGGAAGGAATAAAAGCCAAAGGAAGAAAAGAATTATATTGGCAAGTCGGGGCACTTTGTGTCTTAAAACCACGACAAGAACAACAGGCACGAGTGCCAGCACGCTATTCAAAGCCATCCATGAAAAGTTTTCTATGAAAAAAGGCATTTCTCTATTATACCAAAATCTCGTTTTCCGAAGAGTTCTGGCCAGTCTAAAAAATTACCGGACTACCAATTGGTGCGCAAGTGGTCCATTGCATATTGAAGCGAACCGTATACTTTTTTTCCCGGATTAAAGATATTCTCGGGATCAAATATTTTTTTTGTTTCTTCAAACAATCGTACGATATTTTCTCCATACATAACTTTTAGATATGGCGTACGGATAAGCCCGTCATTGTGCTCACCGGTAATCGATCCTTTATATTTTGCGATTATCGCGTACACCTGATCCGATATCTCAGGGATTGCTACCCTTACCTTAGGGTCCTTTATGTCGACAAGAGGTATGATGTGAAAATTTCCATTTCCCACATGACCTGCAACCGTATACATAAATTCAGGGTGTTTCTTGAGAACATCCGTTACCTGCGTTATCACCTCGGAAATATCGTGAGGATTTATAACGAAATCATCAATAAATGGGGCGGTATGCTTGTTCCTTATTTTTTTCCGCAAAAGGTTAAAACTTTCCCGCCTGACAAGCCAATATTTCAATTCTTGTCCTTCTACCGCTGTTTGGGTTTGAGGATGAAGCGGTTTTAATTTCTCCTGAAGAGTTGCGACTTTTTGCTTAACCTCTTCCAAATTGTCTCCCGTAAAATCCACCTGAAGCACCAGCTTTGGCAAACTTTTTCCCATAAAAAGCGACAGAAATGCCGGCAAAAAAGCAATACCCGCCTGTATCATACCGAGAGGACCCAATTGTTTTGCGAATTCCGGAAAATACTTAAGAGCCAGTTTTAGAGTGTTGTCATCGTATGACTCAAAGCTTTCAGGATTAAGTTGCAGCACTTCGTCAATGATTTGTCCTAAATGTGACGTATCATGCAAAAATATTATCAACATGTCACGGTGCTTATGAACAGGTACGAGCTCCAAATCCCCTTCAAGCATCATACCTAAAGTTCCTTGCGCGCCCACCCATAACTTTGTCAGATCGAATATCTTTTTCTCCCGGTCCCACACATTCCACAAAAAATAGCCTGCAGAATTTTTGCTGACAGCAGGCTTAGCTTTCATAATCTCGTCGTAATTATTATTTATCAGATCAAACATTCTTCTATACAATTCCCCTTCAAAATCTTGTTGTGATTTTTTCTGATTCAGCTCTTCCTCATTTAAGGGTTTTAACTCGTATGTTTTTCCGTCGCTTAATACAACCTTCAGTCTTCTTACGAAATTTTCTGTTTTTCCGTATTGCAAAGATTTTTCCCCACCCGAATTGTTGTTAAAAATTCCCCCCATGGCACACAATCCTTTGGAGGCAGGATATGAAGCAAAGATGAGTTCTTTTTGCAGCGTCAGAACTTCAAGATCGCGGTAAAATACGCCCGGCTGGGTAGTTACTATATTTCCGTTGATAACCGGTTGCGAATTGAAGTATTTTCCAAAAGCAACAATAATTCCCTCGCCAATCGATCCCCCGCTCATGTCGGTCCCGGCCGAGCGTCCGGTCAATGACAACTTGGGATTTTCTTTTTTGTGTGCGTTGACGAAGTTGACTAAACTCTGAATATCCTTTTCGTGCTTTGGGAAAACTACCACTTGAGGCTTTACTTCAAAGAGTGAGGCGTCGTGACTATATTCAGAAAGTGTCGCAGGATCGATTGACACATCTCCTTCGATGTTATTTTTTAACTCATTTACTAAATTGCTGTCCATAAAAAATTTCCTTAATTTATGATGCAGGAATTCTGTGTTGACGTCAAGTAGATGTGATCGAAACCTCTTGACAGAGAATTATAAATGGTTCTTACTAAATATATGGCAAAGAATCTTTCAGACGAAATTCCGGAACCGGCGTTGTCACGATTCCTCTTCTCTAGCACTCGGATGTCTTGGCTGTGGCTTATTCTCAGAATTTATGTTGGATATGAATGGTTTATCGCAGGCTGGGCAAAAATCAACAATCCGGTGTGGGTTGGACCAAAAGCCGGTGTAGCAGTCAGCGGGTTTTTGAATGGTGCCTTGGAAAAGACTGCAGGTCCTCATCCTGACGTCACCGGGCTCTATGCTGCTTTTATCCAAAATGTAGCGCTTCCAAATGCTGCAGTTTTTTCGTATGCCGTTGCCTTCGGAGAAGTACTTGTTGGAATTGGGTTAATTCTTGGTCTTTTTACGGGAATTGCAGCGTTCTTTGGAGCGTTTATGAATATGAATTATTTGTTTGCCGGAACCGTGAGCTCAAATCCTGTCTTATTCCTCATCGAACTTATACTTATACTAGCGTGGAGAACAGCCGGCTGGATCGGCCTTGACAGATTTGTACTACCCCTTCTTGGTACCCCTTGGAAAAAAGGGAAATTATTCAAAAAGTAATTCGCTTCCAAACTCTATTTACTACCCAAACGCTACTTTTATCTGCATGAATTCCTGCAACTAATATATGTAAGCGTTTACTTGGTAAGCGCTGCGATTGCTGCCCCTTCAAGGCACGCATTATTTCCCATAGCTTTTGTATAAAGTATTTGCAAAGGAGTCTCTATGTCTCTCTTCACATACTGCTCGAGTCTTGCCGTATACCCCGGAACGTTAAATACTCCTCCATGGAAAACAACGGCTGTTTCTTGTGCATTTTCGAGTAATCCATATTGATTCATCAAAGCCTTGACCACAATTGCAATTGTACGTGCCGAATTATCGTACAAACTAAGAGCCAATTCGTCTCCTTTTCTGGCAAGATCGGAAATCGTATGTCCCGACTTTTTAATACCAGTGACTTTCTCGTATATTGTCTCGATCCCCGCCTTTCCCGAAGCTATTTTTTCAATACATGGCTTATTATTACCAAATATTCCACATGCCTCGTCAAGATTGTTGAGATTAATATCTTCAGATATTGCTATATGACCGGGCTCCAGAGCATACACCAAATTGTCTTTTAAAATTGCTGCTCCAAATCCGCTTCCTGAAATGATATAAAGAACATTTTTTACCTGAGGAAAATGAATAAGTGACTCGACAGCCGCAGCCTTGAGCCCTGCAACCGCATCATTATCCGCCTGTGGGTGATCAAAAAGTTTTGCAAAATCGCTTTGGTAAACAGATTCAAATTCATCCGCAAACAATTGTAGATTCGGACCCGCGTGAAGCACTGTTCCATCGAGTGGACCTGCTACTGAAAGTCCAACCGGAATTTCTTGTTTCATTGCGAGTCTGGCAACCTCTTCAAGGAAAGCAACGTACCCTTTTCCTTCGTTGCTTTTATTCACCATCATCTCGCCAATTGCACTCATTCTGCCATTTACCGCTTCGAATATTTGACCGGCGATTTTATCTCCTCCCATATCTACTGCATAGGCTTTTTTTCCTTCAGAATTGCGTAACACTTCTTCTGCGCTAAGCAATTCAAATTGTCCGACCTCCTTTTCATGGATATGTTCTTTGACGATCCACGAAAATTGCTCTTGAGAAAATGGGAGCAACTCTTTATTTGCAAGATGCATATTTTCATCACCTTCTGCAATATTTCTCCGCTCAATCTCATTCAGCGCAACTACAAAAAGAGATTCGGACCAACCCAATGGGGTATTGTCATTGTAATCGGGAGAATTCGAAAAATATAATTCAGGAATACCATCGGGAGTATCGACTGCAATCAAGTCCTTTATGAAAGAGTATGCCTTTTCCCTCTCCCCTCTTTTTTCATAAATTATGGCAAGCCACGCCAATCCGAAAGTCCATTCTGCCTCCTCGCTGTGAAAATCCGCATTTTTATTGTAATACGCATCCCCCTTATATCTGACGACTCCCCGCTCACGAAGGAGGTGATACTCGACATTACTTAAAATCGCATCGGCCTGCTCTTTTGTTACAACATTGTATGGCCAAATTAATGACAGAAGTGAAAGGTCCACGAATTTTCTGTCTGATTCGCGGGGAAGAAGTGCATTTATCGCCTCTTCACCCCTTTTTATCAGCTCCATCGGCACTTCTACATGAGGCAACCTATTTATAGACCTGAGTCCTGCAATGCAGGCACCAACCGATGAGGCGTGCAACTCTTCGTCCTCCTCCCACATCCCGCTATCCCGGTCCTGCCAATATTCTATTGCCTCAAGATACTGGACCAACTTGTTGACGATACGGATATGTGCAGCATCTTTTAAAATAGACCTCTTTTGATTTGCCTCAAGCTCTCCTATTCGAAACAATATGCAGCCAATCGCATCATTCTGCTTGTTACCCCATGATTCCCAGAATTCCTCAAAGGTTTCGGGGTGAAATCTGGCATGAATATACTGAAATGACTCGGTTGGCCTGTTCTTGATTGCCCAGTCTATTTTTTCTTCGTGTTTGATAAGAATCTGCAATATTGCCTCATACGTAGCCTCGACAGTATCCCAATCCCCGATCACTTCAAAGGCAATTGTTTCGTAAAAATTATCTCTCAGCCACGACTTGTCATATCCGGTACCGACCGTTTTGTCCGCCGCCGCAAAAAGACCGGAATCATACTGAAGACCTTTCAAAATTTGTAGATGCTTGTCGATTAATTGTTGATAAGTGAGTCGGGCCATAGTGTTTAGCGTATCAGAAAAATTAACTTCCTAAAAGACTTCCGATTCCTCCGACCAATGCGCCGATTGTGATTGCTACACCACACGTAATGAGAAGAATATTCTGGAATCTTGAATTTGCATATTTACCCATAAGATCCTTATCGTTTACAAATCTGTAAAGGAAAAAGAGAATCACGGGAAGGAAAATACCGTTAAGAAAATCCGCATACAACGTGATGTTAAATAATGAAAGTCCCGGAATGCTGACTGCAACAACCCCCAATAATACTTGGAATATGAAGAATCCGTAGAATAGTCTGCTTTTTGAAAAACTCACATCCAAACTTCCCTCGTATCCGAAAAATTCAGAAAATGCATAGGCAGTGGCCAAAGGTACAATAGCCGCTCCGATAAAACCGGCCACTAAAAGCCCTGCACCAAACAAAACACTCGCCAATTCACCGGCAAATGGTTTTATGGCAAGCGCGGCATCGGCCGCCCCTTCAATAGGAATTTTATTTGCATACACCGTCGCAATGACGGCAACCATCATGAAAAGTGAAAATATATTGGTAAGAAAAGACCCGACGTAAATTTCCAATTTGTTGTATTTCAACTTATCCACGGTAAGTCGTTTGTCTTTTACATAACTATTGATAAAGAACTGACCCCAGGCGGTAACCGTTGTTCCTAAAACTGCGATCGATGTATATAAAAAGTCAAAAGAGATTTTCCCTTGAGGAATCACAAGCGACTGCCCGACTCTTGCCCAATCCGGCTTTGCCAAAACAGCCGAAATGAAATACGCAAAGTAAAAAAGTATAAGAAAAAGAAAGAACTTTTCAACTTTTGCATACGATGCCTTTGTGATAAAAAGAAATAGAAATCCTATAACGACGGGCAGAAATATCCATAAATTCAAGTTAAAAAGCCCTAATCCGTCTTTCAGTCCGCCAATATTTTGCATAATCACTCCGAAATTTACAAAAAACAGGAGTGAAAAAATTAATACGGAAATTCTAATTCCGAATTTCTCACGTATCAGATCTCCCAGGCCTTTTCCGGTAACAACAGCAAGCCTGCTCCCTATTTCTTGGGTGACTAGAAGAACTATCGTTATCGGAAGAAGCGTGGTCAGCATCGAATAGCCGAATTTTGATGCCGCGACCGAATAGGTTGCCACTCCTCCTGCGTCATTATCGGCAAAGGCTGTAATGATGCCCGGACCCACAACGGCCATTATTATAAGAAGCTTTACTTTTAAGTGTCTTATATATCTCTTCATTTAATTTAAATTTTCCTTTCCAAGTCCTCCATCATGTCATCAAACGTGACGACACCGATCATATGCTTGTTGTCTTCGATGACCGGCAACGCAAAAAGTCGGTATTTTAGCATCCTTTTCAGAGCAATTCTTTGCGGTGTTGTTAAATGAGCAACCACAACATCCTGCTCCATAAATTTAAAAACCGGGGTATCCGCTCCCTCGATAAGAAGGTCGGATATTTTAAAAGCCCCAACGAGATGGCCTTGGTTATTGAGCGCGTACACGTATGTTGAGAATGGATGCCCCTCCGAAAGGGCAGTTTTCACAAGTGCAAGTGCTTGCGCAGACGTATCTTCAGAATTTACAGCTATGAATTCCGAATTGATAAGTTTTCCGACTGAAGTCCGTGAATACTTGATGAGTGAGCGCAATGTGTTTTGCTTTTTTGCGCTTAACGTTTCCAGAATTTCGTGTCTTTTCTCCTTTGTTAGAGTGAGAAGGATATCTACCGCCTCATCCGGTTCCAAAATATTTAT
>CAZPUU010000047.1:0-6801 GCA_964589835.1 uncultured Gammaproteobacteria bacterium | reverse complement strand
CGCACGGTCTGTGCCTGAGTATCAATACGAGTTTCAGCCTCCACATGCTTGTCCCGAGTATCCCCGAGGGAAGTCTTCTCAGGCACGGCTTCATCTACATTTTTGTCCAAAACCTCTTCAAGAAGCTGTTTCTTTGATGTTTTTCGAGTTGTCGGCATATATTTGAAATTTGTTGACTCTATTGAAATACACTCTTCCAAGAATTTGAGCTCAAAAGTTATAAATTTGTAATAACTTGGAAAAAAGTACGTGGTATTTCGAAGGCTCAATTGGTATTGTACCGAGTACGTAGGCGCTTGTCAAGAGACAACCTGCGCACACCCTACTCACCTACCTAATATATGCATAGGTCTCTCGTGTCTAATCTCTCTTCACTAAGCTCTATTCACTTGACATACTATAGTATGCCGCACTTTTTGTGAGTTTACGAACAAACAAGGAAGATAACAAGCATCATTTTCTACCAATAACTATCTGTTAGCTTATAGTACTTGACATTGAAGATCTGGTATGATATACTCCCTGAATCAATTAAAAGACTATTCTCTTCTGGTCTTTTTTTCTTAGAAAATATGAATAAAAAGTTTGCAACAATTCTTACAACATCAACTGCACTTCTTGTGGCATCTAGCTCTCTTGCTTTTGCATCTGGCACATCTAACTGTCAAGTAATTTATGGTGGCGGAGAAGTTTGTCCTCCTGAAGTTAAATTCACAATAGATAAAAAAGTTATGTCTCCAAATAAAGGTGGTTCTTATGTAGACAACCTTTCAGCAAATGATGCTAAATATATGGCTTCTCAAGAAGTTCCATTTCAAATCGTTGTTTCAAATACTGGAAAAAAGGATATAAAACTAACAATTACTGATATACTTCCTTCTTATATAGACTTTGTTTCTGGCGGAACATATGACTCAAACGGTAAACAAGTTAAAAATACCATTGAGCTAAAAGCTGGAGAAACTAAAACTCTTAATATTGTAGGTAAAGTAACAACTGAAGATAAAATGCCTGCAAATCAAGCTGTTGTGTGTGTAACAAACATAGTAAAAGCAACTGATGAAAATGCTGCTTCTGCTGAAGATAACGCACAGTTCTGTATTGAAAAAGGTGTTCCACAAGCAAAAGTGTATCCTGCAGTTCCTACTAAAAACATCCCAAATACTGGACCTGAAGCATTTGCTTTAGCGATCCTTCCCCCACTTGGGGCAGCAGGTCTGTACCTCAGACGAAAAGCTAGCCTCTAAGATACTCACCATAAAGGTCGGAGAGAGTCTCTCTAGTCTCACCACTCAATCCTAAATTTTCCAAAGACTAAAGATAAGACCACCTAAAGATACTCTCCCCTACCTTTACCCAAGGATTTCCTTGGAATAAAGAAGGGTTTATCCTGAGCGAAAGCGAAGGACTTTTTGCGCGAAGCTTTGTTTTTAAAACAAAGATATTCGCCTGAAAGATTCGTGATTTGATCTGATTTGATACATTTGCATGTATTTCAATCGGAACACTTCGCACCTTAACAACAGGTAGTAGAAAATATCTAGGAAAAATATAGGCATAAAGTTTGTGCCGGATTTGGCGTGTTGTGAGGAGAGACACAACGCGCCGCACCCGGTACAAACCTGGGAAAATAACGGAGGAATGAAACGTGAAACCATCAATTCAGGAAATAATCGATCTCCTTGCTGAAAACAAGGATAGGCTTGCAAACGCAGACGACGAGTACATCCGACAGATCCACCGATCTGTTCAGGAAGCACTCCTTGACGCGGAGCTAGCCGAGGAATTTTTTCCACCAGCCGTTACGGATCTTGAGGACGACGACCTCGAAAGGTTGCTCGGATCCTCGAGGGCGGAAGAACCTGAAGACGATCTGCTTGAAAGACTTCTTCCAAGCCAGCCGCCGGAGGACGACGAAGACTTGCTCGAAAAAGTACTCAGGGAAAAGTAAAAAGGAGGGGCTCGTGAAGAGCAGGGATCCGCCGTAAGGCAAAAACGGGTTTGCGAAAGCAAACAGCGCACGATTCTTCTCAGTGAACTACCGCAAGGTATGTTCAAAAGACAGAGGTAGTATCCCGTTTATTCGGAACTCTGATCTTAGAAGATCTGGCAAAAGCCATACAAACCACGGGAAAGGAGTTACTTTACCGTGAATAAGAATCAGGCTCGCCTTTGGGCGGCAACCGCACCGCGTGCAGACATGGAAGACATGCTGCTCACCGAATGGGGATTTTCCCCGCCCGTCACCATGACCGACGACCAGATGCGCACTGCGCTTCTGAGTCGTATTAACAACGCCCGCTGGCGCTGGAGGAGCACGCACATCCCCATGGGATGGACGCCTCCCGCCCGCACCGGCATCGCTAACAACTGGCCTCTGGCCGTTCTGGCGACCGCCGCTGGCTTGGCAATCCTTTTAGGGGTCGCAATCGGAGCCATGTGGCTCGCAAGCGACCCGTTCGACGATGACGGCACCACGCCGGCACAGCCAACGGTGCAACCCACCGCTGCCCCGCCCACTGGCACGCCCCCGGCAACCGCAACCGCGGTTCCGCCAGGAAGTGGTAGCCCCAACGGCGACCCGCATGACGCGCACTTCGCGCGCCTTGAGTCGCTCGACCCCTCCTTCCGCTCCGGCGGTTGGAGTGCCTGGCTTGCCGCTGCAGGCATCCAGTGCGAGTCCATCAGGGACGCCCGGCAGCCCGAAGAGGAGACCAACTCCAAGACGGGTCGCATTAGCGTCTCTGGCCTGCAAGTAGTCGCCAAGAACTGCACGGTCAACTGGCCCAATGTTGTGACCACGGACGTTCCGTCCAGGATCACGACCAACGCCAACACCGTCCAGTACAAGCCCGATCCAAACAACGGCAGCGTTCTTTATACGAACGTCGTCGCCAACGGTGAGGTAACTATCTATGCGGACGCCCAGAATTGGGGTCAGTTCACTTCGAAGCTCGGCTTCGTGAACGGCTCCAGCCCTGCCGCGACTGCCGCCGCGACTCAGCCCGCTACCGCTGGCATCAAGAGCATCGATGAACTCAAGTCCTACGGGGACATCATCCAGATGCTCAGCGCTGACGGCTACATCGCGGGTGCGCAGGTCCGCCTGACCAAGGATTTCACGGCCCCCTCGGGTTTCGTGATCCAGAAGTCTGGTTCGGAAGTCGCATCGGCGAAGGCTGGCGATGTGGTGTCCATTTGGGTGCCGCAGAACCTGCGCGTCAAGCAGTAACACCTAGACTCGAGGCATGCGTGCCACGAGAGTTCGAGTACGATCGCCGGTGACGGTTGATCGTGGTCCACCGTAAGGGGGTGCATAGTTAAACTGCAATACCAGCAGTTAACAGAGTACAGGAAGCCACTTGCTTCACTGACTCCACCCACCTCTGTGGACATGACCGGATAGATTTCGTTTACGACTAACTCGAGTTTTGCATTCGAAGACGTCTTAAAACGACAACCTACCCCGGTCAAAGGAAACACTCAGAAGTGAGATTTGCAAGATTTTTCTTGCCGCTCACCTTGAGCGTTCTCCCTTCTACTACCTGTTTCCTTTTCCCGATGAAATCGGGACTGATGAGCTCTGAGTATTCCCGAAGAGCGAAAAGGAAATATGAAAAGACTTATAAAGGAGTTTAATACTTCTGAAACATACATCATCATCTCAGATTATCCTGAGAATACCGCTTCTGGAAAGAAGAATTACGGTATTGCTTGGTATACAAAAGAGCTTATTGAGCCTATGGCAAAAACATATGAAACTCGCTTTGTGGTTTTTGCAGAAAAAGGATTTGATAATAAACCAAAAGTGTATGCAAACGGAAACATATTGGTCTTGAGGATCTTTGACCAAAAACACCCATCTCTTTTCCCTGAAATCTTAAAGTGGTTATGGAAATTTGATCAAGTAAAAAATATCCATGTTCATTCTGAATTCTGTGCAAATGGTGGAGTTAAAAACATGGTGCTTATCCTTCCATTTTTAGCACTTATTAAAGCAAACAGAAAAAATATTACCTACTTCTCACATAACGTAGTAACTACTCTTTCTGACATCGCAACTCATTTAAATATGAAGAAAGATTCCTTAAAGTATAAGTTTTTTAACTTTGGACTTTCGTATTATTACCGAACATTGAGCCTTTTTGTGGATAAATTTGTTGTTATGGATCAAGCAATTAAAGTACGTCTTGAGAAATTTGTTTCAGAGAAAAAGATTTTCTTAAGCCCTTTCTGGACTCCAGCAGAAGGCATAAAAATCAGTAAAACCCAAGCAAAGAAAAAACTAGGAATTGAAAAAGATGAATTTTTACTTCTCTACTTTGGGTTTATTACCCACTATAAAGGTGCAGACTGGCTCATAAAAGCAGTGCAACGTGCACGTAAAAAAGATAAGTTTAAAAAGATTAGACTTATTCTTGCAGGGGGCGAGGCATACTCTTTAAAAAGCAAGCCTTACTATCAAAAATACTATCATGATCTTTTAGAGAGCCTTAAGAATGAACGTAATATCCAAATTACGGGATTTGTCCCTGATAATAAAATTTCCACTTATTTCCATGCAGCTGATCTTGCTGTCTACTCATATAGAGGACTTATTGGAGGGTCTGGTGCTCTCATGCATGCAATTGCTTACAAAACACCATTTGTAGTAAGCCGCAAAATGGGGGAAATTTTAAAAGCAAAAGATACTACAAATCTTTTAAAAGAACATGCGCTTTCTTATGAAGAAGTTACATTTAACCAAACCCAAGCGTCTTTTGAAGGAATGCTTAAGAAAGCTATACAAAAAAAGTTCTTACAAAAATTAAAAAACTTTTCTACTTCAGTTTCTATTGCAAGAAGTAAAGACACGCTAATTCTTGCCTGTTATAATGAACTATATGCCAACATTCAACCCTTCAAGGGTAAAACATTTGCTCTCCCAGCGCTTTTTAAACGTAACTAATTCAATTAGGAAAGAAAAAAGTACCGCTTTCTTTTTTATCCTCCTAATGGTCCTTTTTTTCGTAATTCTCATCTCTAACTTTCCTTTTTCAGGATATCTCACCGGCTGGGATAACCTACACCCTGAATTCAATTTTTCATCAAATTTCTCACGCGGAATCAAATCCGTTTGGCAAGCTAATCAAGGACTAGGAACCTATGGTGGACACGGATATGCAGCTACTCTTCCTCACACCGCAATAATATTCTTACTCTCTTTAATTGCCCCCGACATGTATTTGCGGGCAATTTTCACATTCTTATGTTTATTTATTGGCGGAATAGGTCTTTTCTTCCTTGTGCTGAAATTGCTTAACAAACAACCCTCATCTATAAAAAGTGCTGCTGCATTTCTGGGGGGCGCATTTTATATGGTAAATTTTGGCACGGTTCAGAATTTTTATATCCAACTTGAAGCTTTCATTGTTCAATTTGCAGCACTTCCATTTCTCTTTTTAACACTTATTTTATTCCTTGAAAAAAGGACTATTAAACGTTTCATTTGGTTTTCAATAGTTAATATTCTTGCAACAATCCAAGGATTTATTCCTCCACTTTTCTTTGTCTATATGATGATTCTTGGAATTTTTCTTCTTTCATACGTAATTCATAAAGATTTTATAAAAAGATTCAAAATTGCATTTTTAGTTGGAATCTCCGTTCTAATCATGAATGCATATTGGCTTCTTCCCGTCCTTAACTTCAGCATGACAAGAAGTGATGTGTATTTAAATGCCTACAACAACCTTTCTTCAACTGAGGATTTCATACTAAAAAACCAAAAGTATGGAAATGTTGAAAATTTAGTCATCTTAAAAGGGTTCATATCAGAAGCGATTGATTCAGAGCCTGGAGGATCTGTTTTCCCAATTTTTTCACAATGGCTTATTCACATCTCAAACATAGAAACACTCATTATTGGATATGTTCTCTTTTTGGTTATCATAATCGGTGTAATTTACACAATCGTAAACAAAAACGTTGCTTTTCGGCTTGCTTTTATTGCGGGGTTCATCCTCATTTTTTCACTCCTCGCAACAGATACCCCACCGTTTAGATACATTACCGAACTTATGCAGCAAGCTCCTGTATTAAAACAGGCTTTCCGGGTCGCTTTTACAAAGTTCTCATTAGGACTTGGATTTTTCTTCGCAGTGTTTTTTGCACTGGGCGCAGCAGGAATCCTACATGCTTTTTATAAAATGTTAGAAAATAAAAAACGGATTAGAATTATAATTTCTTATATATGCATTACTTTTCTTAGTGCGGGACTTATATATTTTTCCATTCCCATTTTTTCTGGATATTTTATTTATCCCCGAATAAAAACAGAAATTCCTCAGGCATATTTTCAAATGTTTGACTTTTTTAAAATCCAGGATAAAACAGAAAGAATCGCAAATCTTCCACAAGGATGGAATTGGGGATGGACAGTTTATAACTGGGGATACACAGGCTCTGGCTTTTTATGGTACGGCATAGAGCAACCAATCATGGACCGTGCTTTTGACGTATGGGGAACCTCAAATGAAGCATATTTTTGGGAGCTCTCTCATATCATTTACTCTGAAGAGTATGGCTCCCTACCGCAACTTTTTGAAAAATATCACATCTCATGGGTAGTTCTTGATAAAAACGTTGTACCTTATTTAAATGCAAAAGGCGCATTATATGCAGATAATATAGATGCCTACCTTTCCTCTTCTCCAAACTTTACTCTCACTCAGAATTTCCCGCCTGAAAAACCAGGACAAAAAGAAATAAAAATATATAATAAAACTTATACATCTTATTCATTTAAAATATCTGATAATA